>JABMRB010001229.1 GCA_013202865.1 Candidatus Nealsoniibacteriota bacterium
ACGAAATTACGCTCTAACGGCCCCCAATGTCCCCCGAACTGGTTGACTTTCTCGGTATGAGGTGTGTAGACTAGAAGAATCCACGGGCAGCTCTTGCACCGCGGACGTCTACGTCACAGGCGAGAAAGGGACACCGACCATGGAACGTTCGAGATTGCGGCAGTTTGCCATCTTGGCAGCAGTTTGTCTTGCAGTTCAACCACCCACGGCCCACGCTGCGATTGTCATCAGCGGCGACGTGGAGCCGGGCGACGCAAACAGTTGGAGTAACAGAGCGGGTTACGTCGGAAAGACCGCCGAAGGCGAATTGGATGTCAACGGTGGCAGCGATCTTGTCTCGATCACCGGTCACATCGGTTACGAAGACACTGCAACGGGGGTGATGACGGTCGACGGTGCCGGTTCAACGTGGACCAACAGCCTCGATCTCTACGTCGGTCACAAAGGCAGCGGGACGCTCAACATCTCCGGCGACGGCACAGTCTTGGTGGGCCGCTCTACGTATGTGGCTTACCAAACAGGCTCCACCGGATCGATCCACTTCGGCCCGGGAGGTGGTACGCTGACAACCGAATCGCTCTTCGCCTCGCCGACCCAACTCACCGGCATCGGCACCATCGAGACCCGCGGCTTGATCAGCGATGTCGACTTGGTATTCGATTCGGCTGCGGATATCACTCAGACCCTCGTTTTGGACAGCCAGCCCGACCAGAACGTCACCATTCATCTGGACATGGCCGACAACCCGGACAGCATCAACCTCCTCGGTGCGGGTTGGAAAGGTCGCGGCTCACTGGCAATTCGAGACGGCGTTACGGTCGACTCCTATTCCGGCTACATCGCCTATTCTTCCGGTTCCACGGGCGTAGCGACGGTCGACGGCGCCGACTCGACGTGGACGAACGGCAAGAACCTCCATGTCGGCCGCTTCGGCAACGGGACGCTCCACATCACCGACGGCGCCGCCGTCAGCAATTCCTCCACCAGCATCGGCCTCTATCCCGGCTCGACGGGCGTGGTGACGGTCGATGGCGCCGGTTCGACGTGGGCCAACGACGGGTACCTCTATGTGGGCCGATTCGGCAGCAACGGGACGTTGAATATCACCGGCGGCGCCGCCGTCAGCAATTCGGACGGCTACATCGCCGCCAAATCCGGCTCGACGGGCATGGTGACGGTCGATGGCGCCGGCTCGACGTGGACTAACGGCGAGGATCTCTATGTCGGTGGCAGCGGCAGCGCGACACTCAATATCACCGCCGGCGCCGTCGTCAGCAGTCAGAACGGCTATATCAACTACGTTGCTTCCGGTCCGACGGTCGTCGTGGTCACGGTCGACGGAGCCGGCTCGATGTGGACCAATAGCGGCGAACTCCGTGTCGGCCGCTCCGGAAACGGGACGCTCAACATCAGCGGTGGTGCCGCCGTCTCGGCGACAGGGGTTTCGATCCGCGACGAATCACTGCTGGCAATCGAGGTGGGCAACGGAAGTCTGCTTCAGATTGACGGCGGCAGCGGGATGATTGCCAACGATGGTATTGCCCGCATTTCCGCCGGGGCGGGGGCCACGGCCGGTAACGTCTACGAGCCGATCGGAGCGACCACTTTCAGCGGCAACGGTGTCTATCAGGCCGTCGGCGGGACGTGGGATGAGACGGAGCATCTGCTCACCGTCTCCGACATCGTGTCGGGCACGGCCGGGTCGACGGTTACCATCGACCGTAGCCAGATGCAACGAATGTTGATCGACGACCCGCAGACCGGTTGGTCGGTCGGGGCCAGCTTCGTTCCGGCGGATGCTGCCATCGAACTGAACGTGACCGCCACGGTCGTCAGCGGCTCGATGCTCGGCGAGTTGGAGTCGCTGTTGGAGGCCGGCCACGCGGTCCATGGCGCTTGGACGTTCGAGGTGACCGGCGGCTATACCGCGGGCGATCCGGCCTATCTCTCGTTCGACTTGGGGCCCGGCTTCGACCGATCGGACCTGAATCTGTGGCATTACGACGGATCGCAGTGGGCCGAGTTCGACGCGGCCGACCTGACCTGCAACGGCAACTACGCCAGCTTCACGGTAACCGGGTTCAGCGGCTACGCCGTCTCCGCGGTGCCCGAGCCGGGGACACTCGTGATGCTGTTGGGCGGCGTGGTCGCGGTGGCGTTGATCGGTCGACGCCGGAGACGGTAGGCCGGGGGTAGCTACGCTCGCCAGAGCGTGGGATTTCCACGGTCTGGCGACCGTGGCTACCAACCCCCGCCCCGTTCACGCCAAATGCCACCTTAATTCGTATCTTCTCATTTGCTAGCAGCGGGGTATCCACTTCCCTCTACCAGCCACAACATGTAGTGTTGCATGCTGCGTTTGTGACGCATGAACAGGAGCGAAATCCTGGCTGTGCTGAGTGGTGACCGAGCCAGGCGACAACGGGTACGAAAGCACGCCCAATGCAGGTGGAAACGCTCTATTTGCGGCAGAGTCTGCATCGGCAACGGTGGGAGATCAAGCCATCGCCGCTTAGACTGCTGTTGTCACCTCCTGACCGGAGTTGACCAAGTACACCCCACAGGGTTCGAACCTGTAACCTTCGGTTCCGTAGACCGATGCTCTATCCAATTGAGCTAGGGGTGCATAAAACGTAAGGCATTATGCCACAACCACTTACAACAGTTCTTGACGCTTCACGAGAAATCAGCTAGGTTGCACGATACCGGATGCGATACCCTTTCGGCGGGAAGACCGTATTCGAGCATTCCTCCCACAATGCTGTCATCGTCCACTGGCCCGATTTCCCAAAGGTAATCTGGATGCCGAAAAAGATACCACGGAGGCGTCGGGGAGACAAGCCCCTGAAACCTTACCCAGATTTCCCGCTGACGGCCAACGTCAACGGCCAATGGTCAAAGAAGATCCGGGGCAAGGTCTTCTACTTTGGCACGCGGGCCGACGCCGAGGGAGCATTGGCAAG
>JABMRB010000125.1 GCA_013202865.1 Candidatus Nealsoniibacteriota bacterium
AGCTCAAAGCTCATAGCTCAAAGCTCATAGCTCATTGCTCATAGCTACCGCTTCGGCGTTCCAATCCCGGTAACCACCTTCTGCCCTTTTTTCAACGGTCCCTTGGTCACCTCGGTGTATTCGTAGTCGCTCAGGCCGGTGACGATCTCGACCGCCTTGAGCAGCGGGCCGTCGACGACCCAAACGTGCCGACGGTTGCGGCGGCGGTTGGCCTTGGCCGTTTCCACCGCGGAACGTTGCTCGTCGGTCGCGTTCTGCTTATCGTCATCGTCGTCCGTCGCGCCGGCCCCCTCCAGCAGCGGCCGGTCTTTCGGCCGGACGTGTTCCGCCCTGGGAAAGAACCGCAGGGCCGCGTTGGGAACCTTCAATACGTCCTTGTGCCGGGCGATCTGAAAGGAGAGATTGGCCGTCATGCCCGGCAGCAGCTTGAGATCCTCGTTGCCGTTGACTGCGACGACCACCGGGTAGGTAACGACGTTTTGCACGGTCGTGGGGTTGTACCGGGTCTGGTGGATCTTTCCCTCGAAGAGATCGTCGGGATAGGCGTCGACCGTGAAATGCACGGTCTCACCACGGTCCTGGGCCTCGCGGATCAGGCCGATGTCGGCCTCGTCGACCGAGGCGTGGATGTGCATCAGCTTCTTCATGTTCGGCGCGATCACGAACAACTCGGGGGTCTGGAACTGGGCGGCCAGCGTCTGCCCTTCATCGATCTTGCGGTCGATGACGATTCCCTCGACCGGGGAGTATATCTTCGTGTAGCCGACGTTGGCTTCCGAGTTTTTCAGATTGGCTTTCGCCTGTTTGATCGCCGCACTGGCCATCTTCAACTGGGCTTTCAAGGACAAGCAGCCGTATCTGACCTGATCCATTTCGGCTTCCGAGATGAAGTCTTCGTTCTCCAGCCAGAGGGCGACCGCCCGCCTTTCGTTGTCTTCCGCTTCGGCCTGTAGTATCTCGATGCGTTCGAGTTCCGCCTCGCGGGTTTCCACCGTGGCCTGATCGCGGTCTCGGGCCGCCTCGTAGATCTCCGGGTCGACCTCCGCCAGCAGCAGGTTGTCCTTCTCTTTGGAGATCTCGTCGTTGTAGTAGGCGTACAACTTCTTGATCGGGCCGGAGACGAAGCTGCCAACCGGCACGGTATACTCGGGCTGCAAAGTGCCCGTCGAGTTGACGACCGACACGACGTCGCCGCGGGCAACCTCCGTCTGGCGGAAGATCGGCTTGTTCTTGGCGACCCACCAGACCTGCAGGTAGTACAAACCGACTGCGCAGCCCCCGCCCAGCACGAGCAGTACCACGACGATTTTCGCGAGAGTTTTCATCACCTATGCTCTTGGTTGACACGGATGCCCGGCTCGAAATCGCATCGGCGCAAGGGAAACAACGGGGGATTGACAACCGGACCCCAATCGTTGAGTATAAACGCTAGGTAGGCTGCTGTCGAGGTTTTACCGTAGGATGGATTTCTAATCCGTCTTCGGCGACGGATTGAAAATCCGTCCTACGGAGGAAAAACCTCGCAACTACAAGCGATTCCGAGAAAGGAACCACCATGCTCAGAACCTCCATGTTTGTCGCGGTCGTCGCCGCGGTCGCACTTTCGGCGTTGACCGCCGTCGCCCAACCGGGCCGCGGCCTGCCGATCTTGGGAGGCCGGGGCCCCGCAGCCACTGTGGCCAAACCGTGGAACGAAGCGGAGCTCGTCTTCACCGGTAAACTCAACGGCGTGGACGCGGGCCCGGTGGGCCAATCGTTCCCGCCGATGTACACGCACACGCTCCATTTCACCGTCGAGAAGGTGCTGCGAGGGACGTTGAAGCCGGGCGCCAAGGTCGACTGCTCACACGTCGCCCGGCAACACAACCGGCCCGCGTTCCCCGTCGGTAAGGTGTGCCTGGTGGCGGCCGGCAAGGCGCGGGGTGGAACGCGGGCGGAAATCGTCGTAGAAGCGACGGCCGAGAAACTGGCCGAAGTGACGTTGGCCTGCTCGATGCCGATGGGTTGGAAGCTCGACGCCGGCAAGCCGGTCTCGCCATGGGCTGCCTTGGACGCGAAGGGCTGGTCCGGTGCGGGCGGGTCGGGAAGCCAGATCTTTTGCAGCAAGACGGGACGCCCGGCGCTGATGGCCGGGGGTGACGTGACTTTCAAGGTCGAGAAGGTCCCGCCGGAAAAAGACATCAAGTGGACCAATCCCGACGGCGACGGCGAGTACAAGATCACCGTGACCAACGCTACCGACAAACCGATCGCCGTGCCCGCCCTGTTATCTGACGGCGACAAGATCCTTTGGCAGGAGAGCCTGGCGATCCTCTGCCAGGGCAAGGCGTACGTATGTCCGGGGAGCCAAGGTGTCTCGCAGCAAGTGCAGCCGACAAAGCTTCAGCCGGGCCAGAGTGTCTCGACGGTGGTCAACGCCTTGCGATTGAAAGGCCCCGAGTGGCCCCGCGGCGGTTACCGCATCGAGTTCCGATTCTGCCTCGGCGAGAAGAGCCGGACGATGTCGTTTTATTACATGTCGCGTCATCATGACAAGATTCGCAGTGCGCTTGCTAAGGAATCGCAATAGCGGTTGTGGTGCGTTGCACGCACCCTACGGACTGCCCGGCATACCGACCCCACCGAACGCAGTCGGTGGGCGTTGCCGCAAGAAAAGACGTCTCCCTACTGCTCACTATCCACCACCCACTATCCACTACTCCCCCCCATGCCCCAACCTGAACTTGACCTCTGGCACATGCGACGGGCCCTGGAGTTGGCTGCCCAGGGGTGTGGATCGGTCGAGCCGAATCCGATGGTCGGTTGTGTGATCGCCCATGGCGCCGAGATCATCGGCGAGGGGTGGCATCGGATCTTCGGCGGAGCACATGCCGAGGTCGACGCTCTGAAACTGGCCGCAGCCCGGGCGGCCGGGGCCACGATGTACGTTACGTTGGAGCCCTGTTGCCATCAGGGGAAGACCCCACCCTGCACGGCCGCGGTGATCGAGGCCGGCGTTGCACGCGTGGTCGTTGCCCAGCGAGATCCGTTCCCGCAGGTGGCCGGTGGCGGCGTGGACCGGTTGCAACGGGCAGGCATCGAAGTCGAGGTCGGCCTGCTGGAAACCGACGCCCGGCAACTTAATGCGCCGTACTTGAAGCTCATCGAGACCGGCCGGCCGTGGATCATTGCCAAATGGGCCATGACGCTCGACGGCAAGATCGCCACGCGAACCGGTTCGAGCCGCTGGATCTCGTCGCAGCAATCTCGCGAGATCGTCCATACGTTGCGGGGCCGGGTGGACGCGATCGTGGTCGGTCGCGCGACGGCCGCCCGCGACGATCCCTCGTTGACCGCTCGGCCGCCCGGGCCGCGGACGCCGCTGCGCGTGGTGGTAGACACGGGCGGGTCGCTCGGTTCAGCCAGCCAGCTTGTCTGCACCGCCGCCGAGACGCCCGTGCTGGTTGCCGTGGGCGGCAAAGCGAGCGAAGCAGATCGATCGCGGCTGATCGAGGCGGGCTGCGAGGTGCTTGTTTGTGAAGGCGAAACACACGCGGCCCGGCTGGAGGCGTTGTTGGATGAGTTGGGTCGGCGGCGGCTGACCAACGTGTTGGTCGAAGGCGGAGGACGGTTGCTGGGCGGTTTCCTCGACGGCGGCCACGTCGACGAAATCCACGCCTTCATCGCGCCGAAGCTCGTCGGCGGCGCCGACGCCCAAAACCCCGTCGCCGGAGAGGGCGTCGAGCAGATGGCCGCCGCGGTGGCCCTGGATGGCATGGAAGTCCGCCAAGTCGGTACGGACGTGTACGTTCGGGGGCGAATAGTGCATGGCGCGTGATATTCAGCGGCGGCCGCGGATCCAGACGAACCCTGCTTGACACACGACCCGCGGTGAGAGAAAAAGGGGCATCGGCGGTGAGCCGGACTCCGCTTGCCCGCCGACCAGGATCCGGAGATACGATCTCGATTCGCCCGTGTAACCAAGGAGCGACGATGAGCCAGAACTTCTACGAACCATCGCAAGTGGACCCGTTCGGGCAGCAACCACCGGGCATCCACCGGGGGACGAGGCTGCCTGGCTTTGTTAAGGGTTTCATCATCACCGATCTGGTGCTTTGTTCGCTCAGGGCAATAGCCGTGCTTGTGGGGATCTTCGGCTATCTGGCAATCCAACAGAACGCGAACATGCCCGGCGTTCCCGCGGTGGTAGCCGAGACCGCGCTCTATGAGGTGCTTTCAGGACTGGGGATCGTCGTGTTCGGCTTTATCGCCGGTATCATGATCCTCTGCAAGAAGCCGGCGGGCGTTATTTTCGGTTACCCGGCCCTGTTGTTTACGCTCGCGAGCACTGCGGTCGGTATCTGGCAGTCGTCGGCCATGATAGAGGCCGCGCCGGCCGGCACGCCGGAGGCGGCGGGAATGCTCGTGGGCCTCGTGGTTGCGGTCCTGTTTCGCGTCGTGCTGGCGATCCTATATTTCGTGGCCCTGTTGATGGCGAGCAAAGCACTGGCCTCCAACGATTGAGCCACCACGAGCCTGTGTAGATAACCCGACCTCGACGCGCGTGCGAGCCACACGCTCGCATCGCGCTGGCCAAGGTGTTACACTCTCAGTTGAAGCCTGCCCCCGGTTTGGGGTGGGTACAATGCGACTCACACTCTTCTGAGGAGCCAATACCATGACCACGCCAGTAAATGGCGGCGGATCGGGTGAGGAATCGGTCGTTCAGCCTTGTCCAAAGTGCAACAAGAACCTCCGTCTGGTGCAGGAACTGCACGGGAAGCGGGTCCGCTGCAAGGGGTGCGGCGCCGTGTTGCTGGCCTCGGCCGACCCGTGGGGCCTGTCGGTTGCCGAAGAGGCGCCCGCGGCACCGCAGGCGGCGGCACCGGCCGGCTCGACGCTTCCGCCCCTGCGAAGCGATCCACCCGCCGCCGACGGCGTTGCGGCGGTCGCAACGGCCCCGCCGCGGCGATCGAAGCTGCCCGTCAAGCCGTTGATTATCGCCGGTGTCGGCCTGGTGGTCGTGGTGGTTGTGGGCCTGGTCGCGGCCATGGTGCTCAGCGGCGGCGGCAAGGACGCGCTTTCCTGCGTGCCGGACAATTCCAACACGATTGTCTCGATCAACGTGGATAAGGTCGTCGGCAGCCCGATCTTTCAGCGGATGCTGGAGGCAGAGAATAGCCCACTGAAGAAGTTTCAGGAGGAGATGGCAAGCAATAGCGGCATGCAGTTCTCGGACTTTGAAAGAGTCGTCATGGCCGGTGACACGTCCGGTTCGGGCAAGCTGTTCACGGTGGTCAAGTTCAATCGGGCGATCGACCAGGAAGACCTCATCAAGAAGGCCGACGTCAAGTTCCAAGAAATCGATCATGCCGACATGACGATCTACCTCAACCTGTCGTCGGCCGACTTGAGTCTCTGCTTCGTCGACGACCGCACGGCGCTGGTCGGCAAGGCCAGCAAGATTCGGGAGGTGCTCGACCGCACCGGCGACCCGAAACTGCCGGAGAGGCTACGGGCATGCATCGAGCAACTCGACTTCTCGCAAGCGATCGCCGGCGCTGCGGTGCTGCCCGACGAGTTGCCCGATCTGCCGCCGGGAATGCCCGTCCCGGCGGAGATGCTCAAGGAGATGCTCGAGAAGGTGGAGGGCACCACGTTCCAGATCGCCCTGAGTTCCGGCGTAACCGTTGCCGCAACACTGGTCTGCCAGGACGCCGATACGGCCGAGCAAATCCAGAAGATGGTCGACGGGGCGGTGGCAGCGTTCGGCCTGAGCGAGGACCTCCCGGCGGAAGCCCGGGAGGTGCTCGATTCGCTGAAAGTGACGCATTCCGGCAAGAACGTCTCGGCGCAGATCACCGTCAGCGAAAAGCTGATCGACAAGGCGATGGAGCAAGCGGTGCCGCCGGGAATGTGAGGAATCGCGTGTTGCCGATGCATCGTTGACGCGGGCGGTATCTGCCGGACGCGCGAAGCCGCAAGTGGCCGGCTATTGCAGGTCGTCGATGCGATCGGCGACCGCCTGCACCTCGCGAATTGCCCCTCTCTAGCATTGGTTGTCTGCACCCCTGTGGCTGGGTGGCGGATTCCGGGTTTTCTTTGCGGCCGGGCACTTGTCGGCGGCGCAGTGTCCGCTAGAATATGCAGTATGCAGAATTCGTAATACGTAACACTGCCTTGCAGCCGTAGGGAGCCAACGAAGATGTTTGCATTCAGGTCGTTATGGAAGTTACGTTCCTTTTCTCTCGTTTGCGGGGGTTTTCTCGCCTGTGGAGGCCTCCAGGCGGTGCTCTTGCTCAGTGTTCAGTCCACTGCCTGTGCCCAGACGTGGGCAAACGTGGATGTGATCCTGCACAGCACGTACCAGGCCGTGAATGCGGACGGCTCCAGTGCATATCCGCCCGGTGACTTCCCCGTCAGGCTGGTCGGTGTAGTCATCAACAACAGCGAGGACTGGCTCAATCCCGCCGCCAATTACATGGAAGGTCCCATGTGGGCAATGGGAGGCGAGGCGGAAATCTACGTGCAGACGGTCGATCCCGCGGACTTCGGCGGCACGGCCGCCTGGATGGGCCAAAACTATGGCAACCATTTCTGGCACTTCCCCGATAACTGGGACTACAACTATTCCGACCCGCAATGGTACGCCGAATTGGATCGGCTGCACCTGTACCGTCCCAATACTCCTTACGGAGACAGCGAGTTGGTCCGGGCCGGCGACCTGATCGAGTTGCGCGTCCGCGGGGGGTTGAACTACAAGGGCAAGCAAAACGTCAACGAGCAGCACGACAACGATCCGCGCTTTGATTTCGAGATCGTGATCCTCCAGAAAGACTTCGGTCTGCCATCCGCCCGGCCGATCACCCTGGAGAAGCTCAGGGACGTTGCGGACGCCGACGTTTTCGATCCCACCCGGGCCACCGGCGGCGAGCAGTACCAGTCGACCCGGGCGGTGCTAAGGAACGTCGGCTTCAGGGACTTCGACGTTGCCGACTGGCACAGCAACACGGTCCCGGACCTGATCCTCGAGGACGCTACGACCACCCGGTCGTTTCCGATTCACCTCGGCCCGAACGAGAGTTTCGACGTGGAGGATGCGCCTGAAGGTCCATTCGACGTGGTCGGTGTGATGGATCAGAAGTCATCGAGCACGAGCCAGAGCGTCGACGGCTACCGCATGCTGGCGATGAACGTGGCCGACTTCCACGAGGTAAGCCATTGGGCGAGCACGGCCGGGCCCAACTGGAACACCGGCTCGAACTGGGACCGCGGCAGTGTCCCCGGCAACGGCAGTAGCCTCATCTTCGACGGCGCCACGACCCTGCTGGCCAGCAGCAACGATCTGGCCGGCCGCGAGTTGTTCGGCTTGGCGTTTGTGGAGCGGGACGGGTGGCAGATCGGCGGCAACATGCTGACGATCGGCGGCTACATCGTCGCCGAGAACAACGCCTCGATCGATGTGGACCTGTCCTTGAGCGCCAATCAGGCCTGGGACGTTGCCGAGACCAAGACATTGACGGTAAGCGGACAGGTCAGCGGTGACGCGAATCTGCTAAAAACCGGCGCCGGGACGGTGAACCTCACGGGCGACCTGACCCTCGGCGGCAATGCGACGATCGAGCAGGGCACGGTGAACGTCGGCAACCACGTTACGGTCGGGGTGAGGAATCTCCACAATGCCGGCACGATCAGCGTTGGCAACGGCGAACTGGCGTTCGGCTCCGGTGCGACCTGCAACGCCGGGGTGAGCCTAGGCGACGGGTCGGCGATCGAGGCCGATACGATCGTCATCTCCGCCGAGGGCAGCATCCACCTTAACGGGACGCTGGCACCGAAGGGTGTCGGGCGTACCGACGCCGGTTTCTTCGAGTCCAGCACCTTGCTGACGGTCGTCGACAACTCCGCGAAGGGCCGCCTCGACGGTGTTGCTGGTGACACGCCTTATGAGTTCGCCACCGTCGATCCGGTACCCGCCGTCGGCGAATCCGCCCACATCGGCCAGGGCGCCTTCCTGCGTGACGTTACTTACCATCGAGATCAATTGGTGACCACCGCCGTGGAACTCGACGTCTTCGTCGCCCTGGGCGGCGACGCCGACGGCGACGGAAAGGTCTGGCTGAGCGACTGGGGCCTGTTGCGGGCCAACTTCGGCAACACCGGCGCCGGAAAGACCTGGACCGACGGCAACTTCGACCCCTGGGTCGACGACAAGGTCTGGTTGAGCGACTGGGGCCTGTTGCGGGCGAATTTCGGCAACGCGGACTATACCGCCGCGGAAGCTGCCGCGGCAGTCGTTCCCGAGCCGGGCACGATGGCCTTGGTCCTGGCTGCATGGGGGACGGCACTGCTGGTCGGGTGGCGGCGCCGTCGGCGTGTCGGCGGTCGGCCGTAAGTCCCGGTGCGGTCGCCCCGGTTGTGATTAGGAGAAGAGCATGGATAGTCGCCGCGGATTCACACTGATCGAGTTGTTGGTGGTGATCGGCATCATTGGGATTCTGATTGGATTGTTATTGCCGGCCGTTCAGAAGGTCCGAGAAGCCGCC
>JABMRB010001230.1 GCA_013202865.1 Candidatus Nealsoniibacteriota bacterium
CCCGTGCCGTGGGTGTCGCGATAGATGAAGTAGTTCTTGTCGGTGGCGTCGATGTTCTGCATGATCACGCCGGCGGCCAGGAAGGAGATCTGTGCGGGCAGATTGACGTTGTCGAAGACGAAATTCTCCTGGGCGGTGCCGGAAAGGGCCAGACCGTCGATCAACGCCTGGAGATCGGAGAAGTCGTTATCCTTGGGGTACTTCTTGTCGATCCCGGAGGAGGCCGAACCGGTCAGTCCGTTGGTCGTCTGCGTGGCTTTATAGAAGGCACCTTCGTCGTCGAGGCCATGGCGTCTGAGGAAGGTCGGCTGGGGCTGCTCGACGAAATGCGCCACGCTGAAGAAGGCCCCGTTCTGCTGCATGCGCAACGGAAACGTTTCCGCCGCCGGCACACCGGCGTCGCGATGCGTTTCGTAGGCCAGTACGGCGCGCACGTACGACTTATCGGTGTACGTCGTGTTGACGTTGATCTCGTCGACCCGCTCCTGGTACGGGTCGAAGCGGAACTCGTGACCCTCGTTGAACTTGAACTTGTACGCTTTCTTAGGCCAACTGGTGGCCGTGCCGCCGCGGATCCGCACGAAGACGTTGTCGTAGAACTCACCCAGGTAATAGACCGATGCCCGCGTGCCACTGCCGGTCTCCGCGGCCGACGTGTTCTGGATGAAGCGATGCAGCACGGGCAGGTCAGTAACCATGGCCGAATCGGCGATCACCGTGCCGCAATACTCGGGCGAAGCAAGCGAGTCCTCGAACAGCGGCCAGCGGGAGTCGTGGCCGGCTGTGTCGTCGGCGGTGACGTACCAGCGGAGCATTTGCCCCGAATGCGAAGCGGACGCGGGGATCGACGCGCCGAACAGCCCGTCGCCCGCCTGGCCGTCGCCGTGCAGTCCGTCGTCGAACATCGTCACGGGCACATCGGCGCCGAACATCACGCGATGGTGCAACGTGACCGAAGCGACGGGGAAGTTTGTTTCGGTCACAGAGGCCGTAATCGTGACGTCGTCCTCACTCGCCGGCTGTGGCAACGACTGCGGCACGTCGTCAATGATCGGCCCCAGGTCGTTGATACCCGTGCCGTTGACCGTGGCGGGCGTCGGTTGCGTGAAATAGCGCGACAGATTGGGCTGCGGGCTCAGTCGTGCGGCGTCGAGTTCCGGCACGATGAGGAAGTCGGCGTCGGCAGCGGCAGCGTTCAGGCCATGGATAGCCAACACGTTTTCACCGAGGCGCAACGCGCCGAGGTGGGCCGAAATGTCGATCTCCTCGAACTGCAGGGCCTCGCCGTCGGGATGCGCCCGCGCGGCGGCCGAGTCCCAGTCGAGCGAGCCCTGGGACCCGCCGCTGAGCCCGTAGCCGAGCGGACCCGCCTGATGGTGGGAAGCGAGTTGCTGCGACGACAGCGCCACGTTCCAGACGGCCAAGTCGTCGACGTAGCCCTGGTAGCGATAGCTGTCGCCGTAGCCGCCGACGGGCATGTCGCCGAGCCCCATCCCCTGGGCCACGCTTTGGATCGTGCCGTCGTAGGTCGTCGAGGCGACCTGCGTGCCGTTGTAATACACTCGCAAGTGCGTTCCGTCGGCCACGCCGGCGATGTGCTGCCACCCGGCGGCCGAGCCGAGTTGCACCATGCCCGGGCCGTCGACGTTTTGGTTGGTGCCGTTCGACTGGTTGTGGAACAGGCTGACCTGATTGTTGTTTCGCAGCGCGAAGTGGTAGGCCTGGCCGACCCCGCCCCAATTGAGTGCCAGCCGGCTCCAACTGTAAAGTGCCGTTGGATAGATCCACGCTTCGATCGTGTAGACGGGCCCCAGGCGGCTGTCGAGCGAACTGGCAGTAACCAGCGAGAGGGCGTCGCCGGCCGCCGCGTCCAGGGCGACCGCCTGCCCGGAAACCCCGGGCACGTAGCGTGCCGCGCCGCCGGAGCGGACCGTGAAATCGTCGTCGGCAGCTCCCGAGTTGTTGCCGTATTGTCCGGCCGTGTCGTTCATGTTCTCGTCGAAATTCCAGTAGCTGATCAGCCCCGAGTCGGGCGACTCGCCGCCGCCGACGGGCGAGTTTTTCTGGGCCACCTCCTGGCCGTTGAGGTACGCGGCAAAGCCGTCATCGTACTTCATCCGCAGGGTCAACTGGTCGATCGTCGTCAGATCGGCGACGTCGAAAGCAGCGCGAACGTAGGCCGACGAGTTCACGCCGAACATCTCGGCCTGCACGTCGAGCCCGATCTCGCTGTCGTAACCGGTCTCGGTCTCGTAGCCGACGCCCGTGGTGCCCTGCACCCAGCCGGTGTCATCGAACGAGGGATCGATCCAAGTATCGCCGAGCGTGTCGTCGATCGGGACGAATGCCCGAGCGTCGTCCCCGGCAGCGAGCAGCGTGGTTGTCTCGGCCGCGGAAGCCACGCCGTAGGAGACGTCGCCGAACTGCGGCGGGAACTCGGGCGTGTACGCCAACGCCACGGTCTGACCGTCCGGCTCGACCAGGGCCAGGTATTCGCCGCCGCCGGCGAGCTTGAAATTCGTGTGCAACTGACCGGCCGGGTCGGTGCGGTCCTTCTCGGAAGCGAACACGACCAGATATTCACCCGGGGCCAGTTCGTGTCCGGGAAACTCCCACTTGGTCAGATTGCCCGGCTTGTCGGTCAGGTACCAGCCGTCGAGATTGATCGCGGCAGCGGTCGGATTGTGGATTTCAATCCAGTCGGAGAAGTCGCCGTCGACGTCGGCCAGCGTGGATTCGTTGACCGCCATGAACTCCGTAATCAATAGCCCGCTGTCAAGCACGATCCGCGGTTCCAGCCGTTCAAACGCCAGCCGGACGCGCGACGCGCGAGTTACAGCCGGGCCGGCCGCTCGTCGCATGCGGCGATCGCGACTTGCTTCAGCGGACCGGTTTCTACGGTGCATGCTCATCCTTCTTGCCTCTTGCCTCATGCGGGGAGGAGGAATCGTTTTGGTTCTTAGCGACGGCGTACCGCCCAAGCAAACGCAGCCACCGCGCCAAGCAGCATCACGATCGTACCCGGCTCGGGAACGGCCGCGGCGGCAGGTGCGGTATAGCTCGCGTTGCCGAAATTCGCGCGCAACGCGGCCCAGTCGCTCAGCCAGACCTTATCGTCTTCCCAGGGGTCGAAGTTGCCCTCGGTCCAGGTCTTGCCGGTGCCGGTATTGCCGAAGTTGGCTCGCAACGCGGCCCAGTCGCTCAGCCAGACTTTCCCGTCGCCGTCGGCGTCGCCGCCCAGGGCGATCAGCACGTCGAGGTCGACGCTGGTGGTGACGTTCCCGGCGCGATTGTAGTCGACTCCCCGCAGGAAGGCACCGTGTCCGAGGTGTGTGCCGTCTTCCGGCGTGACGGTGTCGAACTGGTTGTTCCTCATCACGGGGTTCTGGGGGTCCGTCTGGTCGAGCCAGCCGATGGACCCCTCGCCAGCTTTGTTGTCGACGATCGTTACCGGCTGCTCGGACCAGGAGTCGTTGGCGTCACGGTCACTTATGCTGCTAATCTTCAACTCCCCGTCAAGCATCAGTCCGCTGTCACTTCCGGCAAGGACGATCGTGTCGGCGTTGCCCACTTGCCCGGCCACGCTCAGTTCGGCGTGGTAGGTTGCATCGGGACCTAACACCAGCTCGCCGTCGCCGAGGGTCAACGTGCCGACGGCGCCGTCGCCCATATCGAGCACGGTGCGAACTTCCAGTTCACCGTCGAGGGTCACGTTGCCGGCGAAGCTGACGTCCTGGAACGAGTAGACGGCACCGCCCAGTGCCAGGCTGTTGACGCCGTCGACAACGCTGAGGTTACCCAAAGTGACCGCCTCGGCGTCGGCGGCGACCTGCGTGTCTTCGGTCACCGTCAGGTTGACCGTTTCCAGTTGCAGTTCCACCCCGACGACGGATGGCTCGTACAATTGGGCCACGTCGTCCGGGGTGAGGGCCCGGTCGTAGACGTAGAGCTCGTCAATCATGCCGATCCAGTGGTTTCCACCGGCGAGGTCCTTTGCTCCGATCAGGAATGCAGGGTCGGGAGGTGGTGGAAGGTCGCTGGAACTCGTCGCGACCATCTCACCGTCGACCCAAAGTTGGTTTTCCATGCCATCGCGGATCGAGACCACGTGGTGCCAGATGTCTCTTGAAAAAGCCTCTGTAGCGATGGTTGGGGAAGCTGGAGTACCACCATAGTCGCTAAACAGATCACCGGAGGCGTCCTTACCCAAGTGCATCCACATGCTGTCGGCTTCCCAAGACCCTGCGGCCGTCCGCCACTGGGTGAGCCCCACGACTTCGTCGACGGTTAGCCACGCCGATACGGAGTAGGCCTGCTGAAATCCTTCGGTGGAGGTCTCGATGTGGCTGTTTCCGTCCAGTAGGAGCGCGCCGCCGAATCGGCCTTCCGCGGTATGCGCCGGAGTACCGGTCGTGGTCCTGGTGCGATCCGGTGTCGCGCTGTCGTAGCCGAGATCGGCGGGATCTTCAAATCGCCATTGCGAGACCAGGCCGCCGGTAGGCACGACCGGAGTGCCGCCGGTCAGGCTGTTGATCGTGAACTCACCGCCGCTGAGCGTCAGGTCGTTGCTCAGCCACGGGTTCGACGTGGTGGCCGCGAAACTGTGGGCCGCGTCGATGCCGAATTTGACGTAACCCAACACGGTCAACTCCTCGTGGACGACCAATCGGTTGGCCCCCGTATCGAGCATACCGCCTTGCAGCGACGCGGTGGTGACGTCCAGATCGGCGGCCATGGTGACCGCGCCGTCGTTGAGGTTGAACTGCCCGGCCGAACTCGCACCGGTGACGTTGACCGTGCCGCCGTCGACGTTCAACGCGGCCACGTCGACCGTGGCGCCCAGCGTGCCGGCAGTAACGTTCAGCGTGGTGACGGTCGTGCCGACAACATTTGCCGTGCCGCCGTTGACGTTCAGCGTGGTGACGGTCGCGTCGGCAACGTTTGCCGTGCCGGCGGTGACAGTCAGTGTGCCAATCGTACCCAGCGAGCCGGGGGCGAACGTGGTCGCGCCGGACGTGTTCACGCGGGCTGCGTTGAGGGTCGCCCCGTCGGCGACGGTAAGCGATCCGGTCGCCGCAACGGCCAATTCATCGGTCACCGAGAGCACGGCGGTCGCAGCCACGCTGACGCTGCCGTCATCAATGAACAGATCGCGGGCGAATTCACCCGGCGCCGCGGTGCTGACGTTCAGCGCGCCGCCGTTGTCTACGATGGCAGCGGTGTCGGCATCGGGAACCGCCGCGTTGTCGTCCCAGTTGCCCAGCGTGGCCCAGTTGGTGTCGACCTCGCCGTCCCAGCGTAGCCCCAAGCGGGTCAGCCCGTATCCGGCCGCGCCGCTGTCGAAATGGGCCAGGATGTCGTCGGCCGACAGGGCCGTGCTCCAGAGGGCCACTTCGTCGATCAACCCAGAGTATCGCATCGTTGCGTTGGGTTGCCCGAAGGAGTCGCCGAGGCCCAATCCGGCCGACGGGGACGTGAACAGCGTGCCGTCGAAGGGCCCGCTGCCGACCGGCTGGCCGTCGAGGTAGACCGTGCCGGTGCCATCGGTGGAATCGAGCACGGCAGCGACGTGCTGCCACTGGTTCGCGACGACGGTGCCGCCGACGGCCACTTCAAAGAGGGGGTCTTCATCCTCCTCGGTGATGAACAGACTGACGGCTCCGTTGTGCAGGGTGAAGTGATACGCATTCTGGCCAACGCCGTCCCAATTCAGAACCAGCCGCTGCCAGGTGGAGGCCGGGTTGTCCGGGTTGATCCATGCCTCAATGGTGAAATCCGCGGGCAGTTCCACGTCGCTCGTGTGCAAGCCGACGAAGTACCCGCCCTGAAGACGGGCCGTCTGGCCAACCATTCCCGCAACGAAGTCGACCTGTCCGACAATCGATAGATCGTCGTTATATGTACTCGTGCTCTCGGCGTAATCCGCGGCCGCGTCGACCGTCCGCATGGCGTTTTCACCTTCAAACGGGTAGAAGGTAGCGAGCCCGGCCTGCGGCAGGGGCGGCTCCGGGACCAAAACGGCCCGGGTCGCCATGTAGGCTGCGTCCTTGGCGTCGTTGTGGATCATGAACTCGTCGACCAGCCCGGAAAACTGCGATGGCGCTTGACCGGCGGAGGCATCCCAGTTGCCGATGCGAAAGTTGCTAGCGCCCGGGGTCACCGCCTGATAGGGCACGGCCACACCCACGACGACGCCGTTCTGCCAGAGCTTGATGCCCTCGTCTACGTCGTTGGAATCCCCGGTCATCGCCACGTGGCTCCACTGGTTCAACGGCACCGTCCCGGTCCCGAGGCCGTCGATCGCATTTGCACCGTTGAGGAACAGGTCCTGGCCGTTGTTCACGTTGCTGAACGTCCAGTGCCACTCGGTCGAGCCGTCGAACCACTTGGTGGCAAAGCGGTCCCAATGGTTGAGGTTCGCAAAGTCGGGCTTGACGAAGGCCTCGACGGTCCAATTGGCGGCCAGGTCCAGTTCGTCGGAGTCGAGGGCCTGCAACACGGCGGCCTGACCGGCGACCTGACTGACGTTGACCGCCTGACCGACGATTCCGGGTGCAAACGTGGGAGTCATCTCGCCGTCAACGTCGTAACCGATCAGGTTGTCGGCAATGATGCCATCGGCGCCCGTGTCCAGCAGGTTGTTCTCGAACTCGTAATGGACCACGACGCCGGCCTGCGCAGCAGCGACCAGCAGCAGGGCAACAACCGGCACCGTCAGGGCGGCAAAGCCCGGGGCGCAAACACGAAATGTTCGCATGGAAAGCATCCTTTGCTCCTTTGCTCAGCAGGGCGAGTCTTCGGGAATCGTGAGTTTTCGAGAATAGTTACTTCCGCCGACGGCGCGCCACCAGCAAGCCGAATGCACCGGCCGCCAACAACACAATCGTCCCCGGCTCGGGAACCTCCGTCAGGCCGTAGCCGTGATTGAAGTGGCTTTCGATCTGTTGCGGGCTCAGTGCGACGTTCCAAATGGCCACGTCGTCGATCAGGCCGTCGTACTGCATCCCGGGCTCTCCAGGGGTGGCGGCCGAATCGCCCAGCCCCATTCCCTCGGTCAACGTCGTAGCCAACGTACCGTCGAAGGCGCCGCTGCCTACCAGCGCACCGTTGAGGTAGACATTGCCGGTCATGGACGTCTCGTTCAGCACGGCGGCAACATGCTGCCACTCGCCCGGGACCACCGATCCGCCGCCGGCTACCTCGAAGATGGTCCCATCGGCTTCCTTGATGAACAGGCTGACGGTTCCGCCTTTCAAGGCGAAGTGGTACGAATGCTCGGCACCCCAATTCAACACCAGCCGTTGCCAGACGGCGGTCGGGTTGTCCGGGTTGATCCAGGCCTCGAGGGTGAACGTGGCCGGAAGTGTCACGTCGGGCGAGATGGCGGCGATCACGTATCCACCGTCGAAGTCGGCGACTTGCCCGTCGGGTCCGTCGACGAAATCGACCGCACCGACGATCGACAGGTTGTCGATTGCGGTGCTGGAACTCTGCGTGTAGTTGTCGGCCGTGTCGGCCAATCGTTGGGTCGCATCGCCCTCGAACTCGTAGAACGTGACCAGCCCGGTCTCGGGATTCGCCACCGGGGGATCCACCGGCGGAGGCTCCGACAGCAAGGCCGCGCGGCCTTCCATGTAGGCGGCGTCTTGCGGCACGTCGTGGATGATGAACTCATCGACCAGTCCGGAGAACTGCGAGAGCGTCTCGGACGTCTTCCAGTTGCCGATGCGAAACTTGCCGGTGCCCGGGGTAACCGCCTGCCAAGCGGCGGTGCCGACCACGGCCCCGTCCTGCCAGAGCTTGATGCCCGCGGCGGCGTCGGTCGAATCGCCGGTCATCGCCACGTGGCTCCACTCGTTCAACGGCACCGTGCCGGTCCCGCCGCCGTCGATCGCCGGTCCGCCGTTGAGGAACAGGTCCTGGCCGTTGGTCGGGTAGCGGAACGTCCAGTGGAATTCGGTGGAGCCGTCGAACCACTTCGTGGCAAACCGGTCCCACAGGTCGACGTTGGCAAAGTCGGGCTTGACGAACGCCTCCACGGTCCAATCGGTACCCAGGTCCAAGTCGTCAGAATCGCCGGCCTCCAGCACGGCCGCCTCACCGGCAAGCCGGCTGACGTTGACCGCCTGACCGACGACTCCCGGTTGAAACGTTGCCGCCGTTTCGCCGGCCACGCCCAGCGCGGCCAGATTGTCGGCGACCGTCCCGTCGGCGCCGGTGTCCAGCAGGTCGTTCTCGAAGTTATAGTGGACGACGACGCCAGCCTGCGCAGCAGCGACCAGCAGCAGACTTGCCACCAGACAAAGAGCAAAGCGAGAAATCATGGTTCTCTCCTTCAAAGCACGTGTAGACAGGTATGACAGAAACGAAGTTGCACTCAAATAAGTTCGCGACTCGAATCTGCCTCCTCGTGCTTGAGCGGGAGAACCGGGATCAAATTCGGTACGGCCATGCCGCGGCGCAGATCGCCCGGGCGGCCGAAACCGATCAGATTTTATTATACTAGCTATGCGGGCTATGTCTAGTATTCAGGGCCGTTCAGGTCGGTTTTTTCGTGAACTTAGACCGAAATGAATGACCCCCCGACAGGAATTTACACCTCGTGGGTGGTGCTCCCCCCCATTCGTGTCGCTAGATGGCTTCACCCGGATATCTTGCGGTGCGATGCGGAAGTGGCAGCGATGGCTGCCGAATACACCCGGACTTGACTGACTGTGTGCCGTTACGTGACAATGAAAATGGGTTCTTCGTCAATCACGCTGCCATGTATTTGGAGAGCGACCATGAATTCGTTGAAGCTGGCTACTGAGACTTTCTGCCGATTTGCGAGCATCCGGCAGACCCGTTTCCGGTTGGGGCTGTCGGCCGCATCGGGTCTTCTAGCGGCGAGCTGCGCGGCGTTGCTTCTCGCCGTCACGGTACAGGCAAACGAACCTTCTGATAGCGCAGCGCCCGTCTGTTGTTGGAGTTTTCACAACTCGTTGAACGACAGTGCCGCCGGCAGCGAGGGACGCTGTGCCGGCGAGGCCGAGGACCATCTGACGGCCGTCGGCGGCAAGGCACGGTTCGTCGCGGCGGACAACGTGCCCGGCACGGTCGACGGGGCCGTTGCGTTGGGGGTCGAGCCGGGCGATGCGAAGTATCTCACCGCCAAGGTATCCTCCGACGTGCAACTCGGGCCCAGCTACACGATCGAGGCTTGGATCCATCCCACGCAACTCGGCGGATGGAATCGGCTCGTGCTGCAATGGGGCGGCGGGCCGACCTACGCGTATCATTTCGCGCTGCACAACGGGGCCGTGAGCCTCTGCCATGGCCAGAGCGACGGAAAATACATCTTCTGCGAAGGCGGCACGGTCGTAGCCGATCAACTGCAACACATCGTCGGCGTGGCCCAACGCAACGAGAAGAAGCCGGCCGAAAGCAAACTGACCGTCTATCTTAACGGTCGCCAGACCGGCACCGCCACGTTCGACGGCACGATCGGCAAACTGAACGACGCCCTGGGGATCGGCGACACGGGCAGCGGTGGCGGCGACGATTCCCGGTTCCGCGGCTACGTCGACGAAATCTCGATCTTCAACAGGGCCCTCTCGGCCGAGGAGATCAAGGCCCGCTGCAATGCGCCCAATCGCGTCGAGGCCCTGCGGCAATCGGAACTTGTCCGCGAGCGAATCCGGCAGCAGCGGCTCCGGGCCCAATTGGCCCAGCGGGCCGCCGCCATCGATCGGCTGCAAGCACTGGGCGTCGAAGAGATCGTCTTCGCCCAGCGAGGGCACGGCCGGGATATCTCCGGACATTACTACGCCAACTTCGGCTACTCCTGCGGTGATCCGAATGTCTGGTTCCATGCCGACGACGGTACGAAGCTCACAAAGCTGAACGTCCGCACGGGCAAGATGATCGACCTGGTCGACGACCCGGGCGGATCGATCCGCGATCCGCAGGTCCATTACGACGCCCGAAAGATCCTCTTCTCCTATCGCACCGGCGGCACGCATCGCTACCATCTCTACGAGATCAACACCGACGGCACCGATCTGCGCCAACTCACCGAAGGACCTTTCGACGACATCGAAGCGACCTATCTGCCCGACGGCGACATCGTCTTCTGCTCGAGCCGATGCCATCGTTGGATCGGCTGCTGGCTGGCCGAGACGGCCATTTTGTATCGCTGCGATGGAGACGGCGGAAACATCCGTATGCTCTCGTCCGGGTCGTTCACCGAGAACACGCCGGCCGTGCTGCCCGACGGGCGAATCCTCTACACCCGATGGGAATACGTCAACCGCGACCCGGTCAGCTTCCACCACCTCTGGACGATGAACCCGGACGGGACCGGCCAGATGGTCTACTACGGCAACATGCGTCCCGGCGGCGTGTTCATCGATGCCAGGCCGATCCCGGACACGAATCAAATTGTGTTGGCTAACATCCCGGGCCATGGCAGCAACGAACATTTTGGGTTCATGGCCATTGCCAGCGGCCGACACGGACCGAACGATCAGGCGTCGATGAAGAACATCTCGAAGAACAGGAACTACCGCGATCCCTATCCGCTCTCGACCGACGCGATGCTGGTCGTAAGCGGCAACAGCGACATCGCGCTGATGAACGGCCGGGGGGAAACCGAGTTGCTCTACACGGGCGAAGGTCGTCCGCTGCACGAGCCGAGAGCTATTGTGCGGCGCCCGCGCGAGCAGATCGTCTCGCCGCGGGCCGATCTGACCAAGGATTCAGCCACCGTGTTCCTCAGCGACGTTTACTTCGGGCGAAACATGGCAGGGGTCAAGCCGGGGGCGATCAAACAACTGCTCGTGATGGAGGACCTGCCCAAGCCGGCCAACTTCCACGGCGGCGGCTCGCAACCGATCGGGCACGGCGTGACCTCGACGATCAAACGCATCCTCGGCACCGTGCCGGTCGAGCCGGACGGGTCGGCCTGTTTCGAGATCCCGCCGATGCGGAGCATCTACTTCGGCCTGCTCGACGAAGATGGCAAATCGATCAAGCAAATGCGGAGCTTTGTCACGCTACAGCCGGGCGAGAAGCTCAGTTGCGTCGGCTGCCACGAGCCCCGCGAACAGACCCCCGCCAATCGAGGTCGTCACGGGCGCTCGCGCACCGGCCAGATGGCCATGGGCCGCGATCCGAGCAAGATCGAGCCGATCGCCGGCACGCCCGAGATCATGGACTTTCCGCGCGACGTCCAGCCGATCCTCGACCGGCATTGCGTTCGCTGCCACAGTCCGGATAAGCCCGAGGGGAGCATCGTGCTTGTCGGCGATCGGGGCCCTGTCTTCTCGTTGAGCTACTACGAGCTTTACTTGCACTGGCAGATTAAGGACACGACGGGCGATCCACATCACGGCACGGGCCGTCAGCCGGGTAACAACGAACCCTATTCGACCTACAGTTCCGCCTCGCCGCTGGTCGAGATGCTCGAACCGAGCCACCACGACGTAAAACTCACGCCGCACGAAAAACAACTGGTCCGGCTATGGATCGACGTGGGGGCGACCTACCCCGGCACGTACGCGGCCTACGGCAGCGGCCAACTCGGCGGGTGTTGGCGGAACAACGAACCTACGCGCGAGATGGCGGATGGCTGGCCCTCGACCGGCCCGGCCGTCGAGGCCGTCACGCGTCGCTGCGGAGCCTGTCATCCCGCGAAGCAAATGCCTTACCATGTGACCGCTCGCACCGGGATCAACGGCTGGGGCGATATGCTCTCCTGGACCCGCCCGCTGAGCCGCTATTCGCGACATCGCGTGTTCAATCTCACGCGGCCTGAGAAATCGTTGTTCCTCATGGCAGCCCTCTCGAAACAGGCCGGTGGATACGCCGACGGGCAACCCGCAGCCGGCGTCAAGGCCCCGAAGCCGGTCGCCGAGGACCGCAGCCGTC
>JABMRB010001231.1 GCA_013202865.1 Candidatus Nealsoniibacteriota bacterium
ATCGATCATTCGATAAATGCAAGTCTTGCTCAAAATCAACGAGCAAGGGTTATGAGCACGGGACTCTCACGCCTGTGAGTCGGCCCCGATGAGCGCTGCACTTTCACGCCGGTGTTTACAGGAAGGCCCCGGCTCGGGCTCAACAACAGCAGGGCCGCCCTGCCTTACGTCTCACCGTCGCCGTACACCCTCAGGACTTAGGCGAAGGGCGTACGGCGACGGCGAGACGACGGCGAGACGACGGCAGGGCTAATCCAGGGTGGTCCACTTCGGTGCCGGTGCCTGGTCCCATTTGCGAGCCGATCTCCAGCGGAGTAGTCCAACAAACGGATTCACGGAGCGATCCGTGCGACGGCGGACGTTCTATCAATTATTCGCGAGAAGAAAGCGAGCGGCTGAAACCCGCTGATCAAGAAATGCGTGAAGGTATACGCGACGCCGTTGGCGGTTGTCGATCGGCCGTGTGGCAATGGAACCGCCCAACGCTATGATCACCTGTAGATCGGACACGCATTGCCCCATTATCATGTACTCTCTTGGGCCCAGATTTCCTGAAAACGGCTGAAAGTCGTTCTGCCGCATTTGATGAAATTGCGGAAACCGCAGCAACGATTGACTCATAGCCCCCCGTCTGGCGAGTATTCCAAAATCGCCTGCTTGATTTCCTCGGGCAAGAGCGGAAGTTTGGCAAGCCTCACCAGCTCACCGGGAATGGCGTAATACTGGCGCGCCTTCTTAACGCGATGCATCAGCGGGACCGTTCCTTGATGAATCACGATTCCACCGGCTCGATGTCGTTTTGCGGGCATGGGTTTATTCTTTGCGAGGGACAGAGTGATGATTGTGGGCGTCCGTTTGATTCAGAGACACGGCTGTGCCTGCGAGCCCAATTGTTTCCACAGACGTCTCCGCGCGTAAACACCAAGATCCGATGCATCCATATCCGCGTTACTTATCGGTGGCACCATGCCATTGGCCAGATTAGAAAACAGGAACCGTCGCTCACACGGTGCCCCGCCGCCTGCTGTCCACGCATCAACCAACTCAGTATATCCACCGAAACCGTCAAGCCAAAAGGCGAGAATATCGGAGCCCAACTCGGTCAGCTCACCCCCGAGCAATATTCCATCTGGAGGCAGCTGTTCCGAACGTAAACCACGTCGATCGGAGTCCGATTGGACACCATTGATATCAACGACGGAATCCTTATCCTTGACTAGGATGGCCTCTCGTCGTTTCTTCTTCCTGTACCAATCCACTGTGCAGTTACTCCAGCATGTCTTTAGGAAGGCTCGGCACGACCTTCTTTTCGGGTCACAGTTAGGAAGAAATGTCTCATGCGTGGCCAGGAGCACTTCCTGGCCCATGTCCTGCCGGTCCGCCTTGCAAAGGCTGCTCCACTTCCCTGCAATGTAACGCTCGATCTCCTCGTTTACTTCTTCAAACAATCGTTTATAAGAAGTGTCGCGTTCATCATCAGCAGCCGTAACAAATTCGAGATACAGTGTATCAAGCGTCGACTGGTTCATCGTAGCACTTTCTCCTTCTCTTCGCCGTTCAGTATGCTCCTGGCTTGAACGTGCCCTTGCCAGTCTTCTTCTTCCTTCATCACGAGCCCCCGCAAGAAGTGGCGTTCAATCGGCCTTAGTCCAAAAGTACCGGCCTCCTCGTTCCAACCTCTGCCGGCAAGCACGTCAGATATCCGCAAAGCAAGATTTCCACGCTTCTTGCCTCCGGTTGACAGCGGGAGCGACTCGTCATTGAGTGCCAGCAGATTTTTCATCCAATTGTGTGAAGTGTCGATGTTCTCTCCTCCATGCCAAGCAAACACAGAAGGACTCTCTGGAATCGGATACAGAGCCAGATACACATCATTCGACATAATCGTGGGGTTTATCTCGCTGCCGTCTTCCCCTGTGAGATCATGGAAGCGGCGCTCCAAGTGCTTCTTGGCATTGAGCACCCTTTCAACAAGACGTTTGATAATCAGAATAGCCGCCCACCGTCGCACAAGGTCAGAATATTCGCCCGCAAATAGATCACAACACTTGTCAGTTCCGCAATGTCCGTGCAAACCGTTCGGCGTCGCAAACGTCTTACACCGATCCTTTAGCTTGTGTACCTTGTCGACCTCCACGAGTGCCACAAGTTCACGATGAACCATGCCGGAGATCTTGTCAGCCAGCAACGCCGGCGTATTGGCGGCATGCTCCAATCGAAATACCTCGGCTGCTTGTTCTTTGATTCCCAAAAGTCTTTCCGCCACGCTTGTGGTGTTGTCGCCATCGCTGCAAGGCTCACACGCCTTGACTTGCGTTATCAACGGCCCCAATCTCTTGATTTTTTCGCAAACTGCCTTGTAGGACTTCGGATTTGCGTCTTTCAACGACGGTTCCAAGTTGGACACGACGCTCAACCAGTCTCGTAATGGAGCGAGCAACGCGGACAGTTGCCCACGTTCCTCAATGAGTTGCGTGTTGTTGTAAGCATCCCACACCGTCTTAGCCAGTTCATTGGCTGCGACATAGCCCTCTTTAGAAATCACATGATTCTGCAGGTCGTCCACCCAGGCCTGGATTGCCTTGGAACGCTCCTGTTCCGGCACGTCGATAAAGAGCCCCTGAACAGGTAATCGCCGCGTGCCGAAACGGGATTGGATTGTCACAACTTCGTGGTCGGGATTGGCAGCAAGCGCAATAAGGTCGCCAATGGAAATTACAATGCGATGGTCGTAGTACAGGCACTCGATGCGTGATCGAAGTCTGCGCACTCCTGCTTCTAGGATGTTCTTCCAGGTTCGTTTCTTTCCGGCAAACTCGATATCGACGTCATAGCACATCTTGAGCGTGCTTTCCAACTGTCGCACGGTGGGCCCCATGCGTTTCGACTGATAGGTTGTTGCGACCATGCCAGCCGGATGAAGCCGGAAGTGAGCAGCGTAGATCGAGCCTATCAAGAATCCGTCAAAATCCACCGCCTCATACTTTGCGGATAGGAAACTCAATTGCGGGCCACTTTCCCCTGAATCGCCCTCATCCGCGTCCGACGCATCGTGAACATCGAATTGTCCTGCCGTCTTTCCCGAAGGATTGTATGTTGAGAGGTCGTAATCGATGGCAACTAGTTCGACAGGGAACACTGAGTCATTAGCATTTGAAGACAAATAGGCCTTCAGTAGTTGATTGAAGTCCTCGATGCTCTTGAGAGAGTCATTCTTGCCAGCGTCATCTTTGCAGACCACCTCGAAGAAGGGATCATACACACCGAGCCCACGTTCCGGGTGTCCGCTCTCCGGAATGTCATCAATCCAAAGGATTGCTATTTTGTCAAAGCTGGTCATGCTTGCTATTCCTTACTTTGTTCCATGCCAGATAAATGGATGGCCACGCCATAAAACGGGACGCCCTTTGTGTTCTTGTAGCGGCGGTGCCAAACAGAGCCAACATCCAGATTGTGAAGTATGCCGGCCACCATCCCGAGCCCCTTGCCAGCGGAGTCGTCCACTCGCGTATACGCGTCCGGTAGGCTTCGCCACTTAAGAAAGCCGAGGTCGCGGTCATCATTTTGCACGTCGACCCAGTTGCACAACAGCATTGCGGGCAAACCGTCGACTAAGTCTGATTTGACAATCAATGATACCGTCGCGAGGTTGTGAGCGACAGTGTTATTGATCCCCCCGTGTCGAATTGCGTTTAGGAGCACCTCATAGAAGACGGCGGACAGCACTTCATCGCCAAGCCGACAGCGAGCATTCTCATCATCCACAATTTCCGGAGACAATCGCAACGAACAGTTGTTGTCCACGATTACTCTCAATTCCAGGGAGCATTCCCCGAAGCCGTCGATGCACCGAGAAGACAAAACATTGGCCGCCCATTTCCTAACCTGATGCACCAGATCAAGGGGACTTCGATCGTAGGAAACGAAGCGTTCCCTTTTCGCCTTTTCTTTCTTGTAGTACTCCCAGAAGCTGTCGATCCGGTCGAATCCCCACAACTGAAGCGTTTGATAGGTGTTGGACAGCGTTCGTGCGCTTCGCATTGCGAGGTAGGTGCCACGAGAGACGTCATCAAGAGCATGAATTCCCGTGCCCGCGTTTTCCATCTCGCGCTGGTAATCCGTTAGATGTTTACCTTGAATATCCACGAGCTGCCGTTCGACGTCGTCACAGCGATTGCGCATGATATGGCCTGAGTTGCGGAATGCCGATTCCATGACTCTCAATACTTCTGAATGCCGTTGTGTCTCAGCCATCGCCTGCAGGACCGGCGAAGCGTTGAGTCCCAGGAGCATTCGCAGAATATGGTGGAACGCCCTGTCCGGCTCCTCATGATCCATCGTCGGCCAATAGATCACCATCGTGGAATCGAATCTGTTCTGAGCTGTTGGTGAATGGAAGTAGGAGACGCTGGAGTGGCCCATTCCCTCGCAGTAGATTGCCATCAGTGCGAAGTGTTGCACGGCGTTCTGGCATTCCTTACACAGTTTCTTCTGCATGTCCTCTGCGACTCCCTTTTCTGCCAGTTGTTCTCCGAGTGAAGAAGTGGAATGCTCCCACGCTTTTATATGACTGGCAAGCTGCTCTTTTGCAATGTCATAATATCCCTTTGCCGAACGCGACTGTCCGAATTCCCTCCAAATATCACGAACGGTGTTGATGATCGCGTTCGGCGTTGCGCCAGGTGGACGAAGGAACTGGACTGTGATATCCCTTGCATTATCCCACTCTTCTCGCTCATTCGCATCGACGCGGTGTTCCAGGTTGTCAGGGAAGAACGCTCGAAATTGAATTCCAACGCTATTTGGACGCAATGTGAAAATATGGGCCAGGGCGAGGCCAGATTCTTTTCTCGCTAACATCTGAAGGAATGGCAACGAATGGTAGGAATCGTTGAGAAGAAGAACAATCTCGCGAAAGAAGTCCGAGAATTTCCCGCCCCCCTCCAACTGTCCTCGCCCTCCCGTGGGAGCCACTCCTTTGAGTCGTTCACGCTCAGCCTTCTCCTTTCCTGGTGTCCAAAACACTTCCGTTCCAGGATAGATTGGCCTAAGACACTCTTCGAGATCCCCTGAGAAACGCATCTCTAACTGTTCGCGGTTATGGTCGTAGGAGGCGACTCGCAACAAGAGTGAATTGCACAACCAAATCGCGTGTTCCGTAGGGCATTCATTCCCCTGGCGGCGGTCTGGATAGTTGCATTTGTGGCCGGTTGTTGTTTCAGTCATGCATCACCATAGAACTCTTGGTAGAATCCGTTTCGCAGTTCGACTAGTTTCTCCATCGGACATTCACAGCGAACAATGACATGTTCTCCGTCATAGTGGTCCCAATTCTCGTCTTGAATGAGCCCGCGTCTATGATACTCCTTGTGAATCGGAGTGCCTGGGAAGGGCACCAGGAAGGAGACATAGGGGAAATCGATCGCAATGCCGCTCTCTCGCAGCATCAGGAGGCGATTCAGCCCGTACTGGATTAGGCCATAATTCTCGTGAGGCTCACCGATTATATACGACGGGCACACACGAATACCATGATCGCAGAGAATTTGCAGGCTTTCCTCCACGTTCGGGCCGCCGGCCTTATGGTAATGTCGAAGTGTCGCCGGGATAAACGACTCCAGGCCAATCACGGATCGACTATATCCCGACTGGCGGAGCAACGGCAGAAGACGATGGACTTTTGGATTCTTTAGATCGGTAAGCTTCATGTATGTGTGCCACTTGACGGGACTGCCGCGATCGACCAACCCTTGGGCAATCGCCCGCACGCGACGCGGATTGGAGAAGAAATCCTCGTCCCAGATAGCCAGCGTCTCAACTCCGTAGCGTGTTGTGAGATGGTCGACTTCTTCAAGAATCTGTTTAACAGACCTCGACAGGGGACGCTCGTAGCGGCACGCAGTATGGCAGAACGTGCATTTGTAGCGGCAACCTCGCTGGGCATGGATTGTTGCATAACGCTTGCCCGGAAAAGCTTCGGCCGAGTATTCATCCATGGGAAGCCCTTCTCGTTCCATCATCGGCAGTTCGGCCGGATACACGCGTTGGGCGGCGGAAGTCGACATTGCATGGACCCCATCACTTCCTCGGTAGGCGATGCCGGGAATGTCGGCGGGCGAAGCTCCCTCCAGGTAGGTGAGAAAGGCTTGCTCACCATCGCTAATCACTGCCATATCTGCGTCAGCCGTTTCCGCAAGGCGTACGGCATTCTCTGAAGTGACGCACTCGCCACCGATTGCTATTCTAGCATTCGGGATCACTTCGCGAACCAGTCGAACGCTATCGCAACTTCTATTGAAATTGAAGTTTCGTACGGAGAAGCCGACGACCGTGGGCTGGTAGTCGGCGAGCACATTTCGAAGATCATCTTCGACGGAAGTTCGGAGTAAGTGCAGTAACCGACAATCAATTGCACGTTTCTTGAGCAACGCGGCCAGATAGCACAAGCCGATGGGCTCGGAATGCGAGAGACGCTGCAGCCCGCCAGCCGGCTTATCGATTTTGACCAAGAGGACCCTTTCGTTCACGCCGGTCCTCCTTCCGGTGCGTGCTTGGTCTTCTCGAATCGTACGAGATGTCCGTCGGAGAGTTCCAGAACGTGGTCCCCCCACGATTCCGCAAGTTCGTGGTCGTGGGTGACCATGACGGTGGTTATGCGATGCTCGCGAATCCATGCCCGAGTCCACCGCAGAAGATTCTCTCGGACTGTCGGGTCCAAGTTGGCCACAAACTCGTCCAAGAGCAGGATAGATGGACTTCGCATCATTGCCATGATGATTGCCACCTGCTGGCGTTCCCCTCCCGAAAGCTCCGAGACTGGCGTATTCTCGAACGATTCAAACCGCTCCTGCAACCCGGCCCTTTTCAGAAAAGCATGGATGTCATGCTGAAAACGGTGTTCAGGAAATGTCAAGAGATACGAGGGACGCCGGGAAAACACGAGGCTCAGGTTTTCGAGCGGCGTCATGGAACCGACAACGCCAAGCCCAACGTCCTGAAAAACGCTGACTACTTCACTTCGCATGTTGGTGACCGGAGTATCGTCGACGAGTATTTCACCTTGGTCCCAGGGAAAAGCGCGCCGCAAACAATTCAACAGAGTTGTCTTCCCGGAACCGTTGTGGCCGATTACCGACAATATCTGGCCACTTTGGAGCGAAAACGAAATGTCCCTAAGCGCTGGAACTTCCCGTCCGCCCGGGGTGATGAAGGTCTTCGACAGACTATCTACTTGCAGATGCGACATTGCTATATTCGTATCTTTTCGAGCACATTATGGCCAAAGAAGCCGTTGCTTCGCGCGAGCCAGCAAAACGCTATCACCATTAGCGAAGTCACTAGGTCCAAACCGCCATCGGGCATGCCGAGATTCAATGCCAGGAGACGCACTAATTGCATAACCAAAGTACCGCCAATACAGGCGAGGAAAGCCGGCGCTAGTCTTCTGGTTGGGAAGATGGCCTCGCCCAACATGATCGCAGCTAGCGCCGAGATGGCCATGCCACGTCCCATGTTTATGCTCGCGTAGCCCGATCGCTGTGAGAGCAGGGCCGCAGCCAGGCCAATGACCCCATTAGCAATTGCCAGGCCGACCATATCCCAGACAAGCAACGAGTGGCCTAATTCTCGTGCAAGATTGGGGTTCTCGCCACGTATGCGTAGCATGAAACCACTACCCGTTCGTAACAAGCTTACAACCCCGACGACAATCACGGCGAGTGACAACGCCATGCCCACAATTCCCACTGCTAGTGGATTATCGAGAAAACCAAGCACAGAGCCTAGTACCCAATCATCCGGAAGTGTTCGGCTCGGCTGGCCCGCAACAAGAAGGCCAACAGAGAAGCACATCATCATTGTAAGGATCGAAGCCAGAATCGTTGGCAACTTCACTAAATTGGCCAACGCGGCAGTCGTCAACCCAGCAGCGACTCCCGCCAAAACGCTGACTATCAGGGCGATCCAAGGCGAGCCCGTGCTGACATACGCCATGCCGCCAAGAATGGCTGAAAGCCCGAAACCACCCTCTGCCGTCAAGTCGGGAAACCGCAAAACGCGGAACGACAGGTATACGCCAATCGTGACGACCGAGAACAACAGAGTTGTTTCCAGGGTGTACAGCAATTGTACGACGGTGGAGTTCATTCCCCGACCTGCTTTCCTTCTTGTTTCCACGTTTCGGGAACTGCAAGGCCCAACTCGTCAATCTGGCTGCTGTTATAGTAGAGTTCAAAACGATCCGCTTGACGAATGGGCATTTCGGCCGGTCTCTTCTTGCCGTTTAGGATAACGGCGGCCATTTCGGCGGATATCCTGCCCAAGTCATCGTAATTGAAGCCCACGGAAAAGATCGCCCCTTGCTTCGCCGTTCCTTCATCGCAGTTGAAGACGGGGATTTCGACCTCATTTGCCGTTCGAACCAAGAGCGGAAACGCGCTCTGAATGGTCGCGTCGGTTGGAGCGTATAACGCGTCGACTTTACCGACGAGTGAAACCAACGTTTGCTTGATTTCGTTCTGATTCGAGATGGTTGCCGCAACTGGCGTTAGGCCGCGTTCTTGACATTCGATCTTGAAGCGACCCGCGATGATCTCGGAGTTGTCTTCCGATGGGTTGTAAATGATGCCAATTCGCTTTGCATTTGGCAGCATCTCGGCAAGTCGGTCCAATTGGGCGCTAATGGGGCTGAGATCGCTCGTGCCTGTGACGTTGTGTCCCGGTTGCTCCCATGAATCTACCAGCCCGGCAGATTGAGGATCGGTGGCTGCCCCAAGTACGATCGGCAGGCTATCGGCCTTCTTCATCAGGGATTGGGCTTGGTTTGTACCAATGACGAACACGAGATCGTATCCCTCCGTGGCAAATTTCCGAGCCATCTGCTCTGTCTTGGCCGCGTCGCCCTCGGGCACCATCGTTACAAACTCCACTCTGCCGGGAAATTCTCTCTCCAGAGTCTCGCGAAAGGCGTCGGCCATCCCGTCGAGAACCGGATGCCGCACCACTTCGAAAACGCCTACCTTGAAGTGCTTCTCACCCGGAGTCGGCGGCCCGCCGTCCTGGTTTAGGCAAAAGATCAAGGCGATCAGGACGATCACAAGGCCGATCCCAACATACCACCTTCTGTTTCTCATGACAGAGATCCCTTATTTGCGGGTTTTTCGCAGACAATCAAGTGTTCGTTGTATGAAGGCCCTGTGGGGAACGGTCGCGACCGTGTCTCCACAAAGCCCGCGCGATGCAGAGCATCGCTCAGTTCCTGCTCTGTATGACATCGTCCGAGCGAGTCTCCGTTCACACCTGTACTTAGCTCGAACATGTCGAGTTCGACTTGCAATTGCCCGTCATCGGACCGCAAGAAAGTGACAAAAACCGCCTTTCCGCCAGGTTGGAGGTACTCGCACACTCGCTTGAGCCATGTGTCGAGTCGGTCCGCCGAGCAGTATTCTAGCAAATGGCTGCAAAACACCGCATCAAATGGTGATTCCGGTGTCCAGGCCGGAAAATCGCCCGGCACCCAGTGGAAATACTCCGTTTCTCCGTAAAGTGATCTCGCCGTTTCCACCACTGACGTGAGGTCCACCGCAGTCACATCAAGTTGCCCATCCTCGGCAAGACCTCGACATAGGGTGGCGGGACCAGCCCCCAGGTCAAGAACGCGTCCTAGCAGATGCTCCCTGCACTCCCCCTTGAGGAAGTCAAGATTGGATTGGGCGATCACATCCATCGATTTGAGATACGAACGGCAGAAATCGGAATTCTGTATCCGCTGACGGTGAAAGCCCCCACCAGTCTTCATCGACACGACATCGGGCAGCGCAAGCCATGCCTCGAAGCAATGAAGGTGATACCCGGCGAACGCATCGAGGGTTGTGTCGCATTTCGCCGTGGCACCATCGGCAGTCAATCGATATTGATCATTGTCGCATTCCGCCAACTGAAGCTCGACGAGCAAATTGAGGACTGGTTGGATCCAAGTTCCTTCATAACCGACCCTATTTGCAACGGAGGTGGACGTTTGCGGTTCGAGTTCAAGCGATCGGAGAATCCCACTGCGCACGGCGAACGCCAAGACGCGCGAGCGCTTGTAGGCACGAAGTTCGTCGTAAAGTACTGTCAATCCGCTCATGTAGGTCGATCTCCCCACGCGTACAATAGCCTCCAACCGATTAGCGTGCCCGCCTTAGTTTGGCATGAGCCAAGATAGCGGTCAATGGCGTCGCCAACGAAGCCAGCCTTCTGGCACGGCAACACCAGTGGTTCTGAAATCGACTCTCCGCCTATGCCAAAAAGCTCATGGAGAAACCAAGTCGCGTCACCAACGGTTGGGAAACACCACGGCGTTATCCTAACCGCAGTCTGCACATTCGTGAATCCCGCTTCTCGCATGATTTGGGCGACGTGGTTCGCCGTCTCAAAACACGCTGCATGGCCACTCGGGCACTCCGACGCCACGAACTCGTCAAAGAATGCTGCTGGCTCTGGTGCTATGGGGAACGCGGGGATTTCGAGTGTGGGTCCTGCTGCTCGTCCCAATGCGGCCTTCAGGTTCGGAAGGTTGGCAACATAATCTCGCCCCCTCCCGTTTTCCGAAGAAGTCACTTCACCGGTTTGCGGCACGTCTGCGAGAATCAATCGCCCCCCCGGGCGCAGCAAGGCTCGCCATCGCCTCAATACTCCCAGCCTGACACGTTCGGTATCTAAAGCCGAAAGGGAACTGTCTCGTTCAGCCTCTTCGGCAAGGATGTGATGAAAACCCGCCAAGCAAACCGCGACGTCATATTCCCCGGGCAATTGGCGCAGTCCCGATTCCCGGCATGCATCGCCTTCGTACACCTTGCGTTTGGTCGATGGGGCGGGCAGCAGGCTTGCTGTTTCATCGATCAGGTCAATCCGTCGAAACACTGGTGCCAGCCAATCCGACGCGAAACCCGCCCCCCCAAAGATGTCGAGCATAACGCCATTCCTACCTGCGGCAAGCTCGCATATATGTGCAAGTTCCGCCACCCGAGCTTCCGGAAATCGCTGCATAGCGGCCACATAGCGTACGGCTCTAGCTCGAAACGCCTCGCGACAATTGAGCTTCGTCGTAATTCGTGTCATGGCAAGTAGTTAGATGATGTCGTCTGGTGGAAGGTGGGTTGCTGACACAACCTCTCACTGTACTATAGGAAAATCGATTTGACTCATCCTGTCAATCGCTGCCAAACGACATCTGCGATTGGTAAAGCACGTCGTAGCAGAATGTTACGTCGATGTCGTCATTTCTCTATCCCGGAGATCTACCCCCGAGCATCCCGAAGTGAGCATGCACGAAGGAACCTCGAACGCAGGATTGCTTCAAGCAGTGGAGATCGATGCGCAAATTGACCCGGCACAAGCCGAATTACTGGCAATGTCGGGAGGCCCCAGTTCGGGCTCAACAACAGCAGGGCCGCCCTGCTTTACGTCTCACCATCGCCGTACACCCTCAGGACTTCGGCGAAGGGCGTACGGCGACGGCGAGATGACGGCAGGGCTAATCGAGGGTGGTCCACTTCGGTGTCGATGTCTGGTCTCATTTGCGAGCCGATCTCGAAACCAGCAAGCACGTCGCCGTATCTGAAAAGCTCTTGCCGTCCAACATGCAGTCGTCACCCGAAGTCGGTTCGGACCGGCCGAGGAAATTTGCCTTGCCAGGCGGTCAAATTGAGAACGTCGCCCCGCTCTGGAATCAAACCGACCAAGGTTGCGTCGATTCACTCATGCGCCGCCGCGACGATCAACCGCCGGAACTGCCCATGCAGCAAGACTCGATAGCCGATGAGGTCGAGTTGCTGGGCGTGGAGGGTTCCTTTGAGCTTCATGGAAGGTGACCTTCGCGAACTCGGCGCGTACTGTTGAGCTTTCGTACAATGGATGGAGATACGGCCGTGCGGACGTGACAGGGTCCGCCGTGCCAGCGAGCCCGGCGGAGAACTCATGTCGTCAATCTACGCGCCGAGAACCCGTGGGCGGCCAGGTAGATGACAGAGCCTCGCAATCGATGGCCACCCCCCACCGGGTGAGTATTGGGCCCGTTGTGAATGCTCCGCAGCCGGTCTGAGCGTTAGACCGCTCTCCGGAAATCTTCACCGGTGCTGGTGGCAGCCTACATTGAGGAACTGGGGCTCTACCGCGCTCCGCCCACCGTGCAGCAGCATCTCGCCGCAATTCGCACACTGTTTGATTTCCTGGTCATTGGGCAGGTCGTCCCCTTCAACCCGGCCGCATCCGTGGCCTAGCAAGCTACGGATTTACGCTCGTGGACTCTCCACCGCTCATGCCCATATGTGTTTGGCTGAGACAACTGGCCGGCGTACCCACATTCCACACTGAACAGCGTGCGATGTAGGTCGACGATGCCACCCCCCCTGCAGAGTGCAGGGTGGCTGGGCGACGAAGTCGCTTTCTGACGGGGGGTGGCGCTTCCTTTCCCGTTCCGAGTTTGGTAATGTTTGCAGGTGTTCATGAGTCCGTTCCGCCAGAGATTTGGCAGGCGAGGTGAGATCCATGCCGAAACTAAGCGAGTATTTGACGATCAAGGACGCCGCCGAGTTCTTGGCTGTGTCCCAGAATACCCTGAGAAACTGGGAGGCGAGCGGCAAGATTGCCGTTCATCGAAACCCAATGAATGGCTATCGCCTTTTCAAGACCCAAGACCTGCAGAACTTGCTGGAAGAGATCGAAAAGTCAGCCGCCCCGGCGAACCCGAAATCCCGGCGTCCAAGGCAAGCGAAGTAGACCGCCAGCACTGTCCTCACAACCTTGTGGCAATCCGACGATGGACATCTTTCAGCTGCATTCGGAAATCGTCCGCGATTACCGGTCGTACATCGAGAGTTTCATCAACATTCGTGACGATAAGATCCGCGAGGTTGTTGAGCGTTCTCTCCTTGGGGGGCGTCTCTGGCCGGAGCCAATGCTCCAATTCAACCCGGCATTCGAGACCGTTGCCGACATATCAGAGGTTATCGATCAAGGACTGCTTTCCAAGGAGCTCAAGGACATTTTTTGGGACATGCGCTCTGGTGAACCCTATCGTTTGTATCAGCACCAGCTAAAAGCGTTGAAGCTTGGTGCTGCCGAGCGAGATTTTATTGTGACGTCTGGGACGGGGTCAGGGAAATCACTAACGTTCATCGGCACGGTTTTCAACCATCTTTTCAAAACGAATAGCTTTGGTAGCGGTGTTCAAGCGGTGTTCGTATACCCAATGAATGCGCTGATCAATTCGCAAGTTGACGAGCTTGATAGATACGCGGCGGCGTTTGAGAAGCGTACTGGCACACCGTTTCCCGTGCGATACGCGTCCTACACCGGCCAGCTAAGAGAAGACGACCGCGAACCATTGCGTGAATCCCCTCCGGATATTTTCTTGACGAACTACATGATGCTGGAACTCATCCTGACCCGGCATCGTGAACACGTCATCCGAGACTCGATCTTTGAGCATCTCCGGTTTCTTGTGTTCGACGAATTGCACACGTACCGGGGGCGTCAGGGGGCTGACGTTGGGATGCTCGTGCGCCGCATTCGCGCCAAGAGCACACACCAACCGGTCTGCATCGGCACATCGGCTACGATGGTGTCTGGTGACAGTTCCGTCGAAGAACAAAAGCAGGAGGTGGCAAACGTCGCATCACAGATCTTCGGGGCTCAGTTTGAGTCGGAGCAAATCATAAATGAAACGCTGACGAAGTCATTCTCTCCCGAGTCGCCGCTTCCCTCACGAGAAGAACTTACCAAGTCCGTCGAAACCAGTGTTGACTTTGATGCTGGTCCAGAACACCTTTCTTCCAATCCCGGTGCAATATGGCTTGAAAGTCGCATTGCCTTGACCGAGAAGGACGGTGATCTTGTTCGTAACGTACCAAGGACTTTCCTTGAAATCGCCAATTCGCTTTCCGAGGACACCGGCCACTCGGTTGATCACTGCTCAACACACCTACGTGATCTTATGCAGTGGATTAACCTTGTAAATGAGCGCAATCCTGACTCTCGCTACACCTATCTTCCATTCAAGCTCCACCAATTCTTCGCACAAACCGGTTCAGTCTACACCTCGCTTTCGCAGGCTGATGATCGCATCATCACGATGGAACCCGGTATTTTTAAGACAGACGATCGGGGTAAGACACCGATTTTCCCCAACGCGTTCAGCCGCGGATCTGGTCACGCATTCATTTGCGTCTACATGGACACCAGAGAACGGCAATTGCTGCCTCGCGAATTCAACGACACGGAGCTGGAAAGTGCGTCACGCATCCCCGGATATGTCATCGTTGGAGAGGATGTCTGGAACCCCGCGGAAGACCGTGAATCGATGCCCGAGTCATGGTTCAAGGTAAGCAAGTCTGGGGAAGTTTCTATTGTCAAGAAATACGAAGACCGGATTCCGCAACCCGTCTCCTTTGATGAATCGGGGAACTACTCGGTATCCCACGCCATGGATTACACAGGCTGGTTCATGTCCTGCCCTCTCCTGTTCGATCCAACTAGCGGGCAGTTTTTCGATCCACAGACGAATGAGTCGACGAAGTTGACACGCTTGGGAAATGAGGGACGAAGCACATCTACCACGATTACGGCATTCTCCATCTTGTCTCGTCTCAGTGAACACGGCTATCTCCCACAGGATCAGAAGCTCCTCAGCTTCACGGATAATCGACAGGACGCGGCGTTGCAGTCTGGTCATTTCAATGACTTTATCAAGGTCGTCCAGCTTCGTTCAGCGATATGCAACGCCGTCGAGACGGCACCTGACGGACAGCTCACCTACACGAACCTTGGTGACGCGATCTTCAATGCACTGAAACTGGATTTTCGTGAATACGCCAACTACAAGAGCGACATCCAAGCCGCTCCACCACCGCCGGTTCTCCACGCATATCATGAGTCACTAAAGAAGTACCTCGTATATCTCGCATTGTACGATCTCCGGCGAGGCTGGCGGGTAGTACTGCCCAACCTTGAGCAATGTGCCCTCCTGAAGATCGACTACGCACACCTCGACGACATCGCCGCTTGGGACGAAGGCTGGGCCACAGTACCACCGTTCAATTCACTGCCGGTGTCTGAGCGACGGCAGTTGCTCTTCAATGTGCTGGATTTGTTTCGTCTCGAATATGCAATCTACAGTGAAAACTATCTCACCGAGGAGCGAATTCGCCAGAACAAGAAGGAGATTGAGGAGAAGCTCATTCCTCCATGGAAGTTCGAGGAAGCCGATCGGATCGATCCGTATTACCTTCGATATGACACGCTGGCTCCACGTACCAAGCTGTACACGAAGAGCGTCGGTCTGACCAGTGCCTTGGGTAAATTTATCCGGCAGAGGATACGGCAGATTGATCCGGACTTCGAACTAAAACGAGATTCCTACTTAGAACTTATCGTGGCTTTGCTGGACATGTTGGAGGCAGCCACCTATCTCACGTCACGAACAGCGCAAAATCGCGAGAACAAAGAAGTCAAGGTCTACCAGCTAAGATTGGACAAGATCATATGGCTGCGAGGGGATCGCGAGACCGTGGCTCCTGATGTAGTGAAGCGGCGAACGTACAAGGCCATCACACCCCAGCCGAACCGCTTCTTTCAGCAAGTCTATCTGCGTGACTTTTCCGAGATCAAACGGTTAATTGGCGGCGACCACACCGGGCAACTGAGCAACGAACAGCGAATCGATCGGGAGGAGCGTTTTCGAGCTGACTTCCGAGACTCGGATGGCAAGCCCGACCTCGATCGAATCATGCGTGAGTCCGTCAGTGCTCTATTCTGTTCTCCGACGATGGAGTTGGGAATCGACATTCGGAATCTGAATGTTGTCCATATGCGGAATGCGCCACCAAACCCAGCCAATTATGCACAGCGCGGTGGCCGAGCTGGACGAGGCGGTCAGGCTGCTCTCGTGTTCACCTACTGCTCTAGCTTCTCAAACCACGATCGTCATTACTTTCGCAATCAACAGAAGATGGTTGCGGGAACCGTGCTGCCACCACGAATCGACCTCTGCAACAAGGAATTGCTCACGTCCCATCTGCACGCTGTGTTCTTGTCCGAGGTCGGCCTCAAGGGCCTCGACTACTCACTGCTCGATATCATTGACGAAGGCGAAGCTGGGCTGCCGCTGACGATGCCAACGCAGGCACAGTTGCAGGTCGATCAACTTGCATACGCGAAGATACGTGCAACGTTCCAACGGGTCATAAGGAACTTCGAGGCAACGTTGACGACGGACCATGGACACTGGTATAGCGAGCAGTGGATCGACAAGACCTTGGCAAACATCGGAAGAAGCCTAGATTCCATTATGGACCGTTGGCGACGGCTGTACCGGCAAGCGAAAGCCACTTTGTCCCGCGCCACGCAAGAAATCGAAAGTGGCACGTACAGTCTTGGCAGCAAAGAGTACAAGCAGGCGAAACGCAATCAGGATCAGGCGACTAGGCAGTTGGATCTACTCAAGAACGATGTCCGAGGCCGATCCAATCAGCTCTCCGAGTTCTACCCGTACCGTTTTTTGGCCTCTGAGGGATTCCTGCCCGGTTATAACTTCACACGATTACCACTTCGTGTGTTCATTCCGATGGGCGACGCGGGTGAGTACATCTCCCGACCCCGTTTCATGGCGCTGCGAGAGTTCGGGCCCGGCAATGTCATCTATTACAATGGGCAGAAATATGAGATCCGGCAACTCATCGTCCAAGATGCCGAGAACCATCTGCAGGAAGCGAAGATCAGCCTGAACGCCGGGTACTTTCTTCGTGACAATCAGAAAGATCTTGAACTATGTCCTTTCACAGGGGTCAGTTTGTCGGACAACCAGCAGGTCGAGTACCTGCATGACTTGCTCGAAATGTGCGAGACCCGAGCAGCGCCACGTGCCCGCATCTCGTGTGAAGAGGAGGAACGCCTCAACAAGGGATTCCAAATCGACACCTATTTTTCCGTCGCAGACGGAGCGATGAACCGTGTGCAAAAGGCGGTTCTGAAGAGCGGCGAAGACGAGTTCCTTCATCTCCACTTCATCCCCGCGGCGAATCTGATTCAGGTGAACCGAAAGTGGAAGAGCAGCGAGAAAGATGGCTTCACGCTTGGAATGATGTCCGGATTTTGGAAGACGGGCAACCTCGATGATCGGGGGCCGGATGCCGAGAGCATTAGGAACGTAAAGCTCATCACCACCGATACAGCCGATGCACTGTACATTGAGCCGATTGAGCCGCTCGGACTGGACCGAGCCGGCGTGATCACGCTGCAATACGCCCTGAAGCGAGCCATAGAACGCATATTCCTCATTGAGTCATCCGAACTCGCAGTCGTTTCCATGGGGCGAGCGGATCTCCCCAATATCTTTCTGTACGAAGCAGCCGAGGGCAGTCTGGGAATTCTGTCTCAGTTCGTAAAGAACGTTGATACATTTCAACGTGTCGTCAACGAAGCCATCAGTCTACTGAGATACGACGATCCCGCGTACCGCGATCCCGCATCGTACGATGACTTGCTCAGCTACTACAATCAGCGAGATCATCCGATCATCGATCGCTTTCTAATTCAGGACGCACTTGGCAAACTCAGGGGATGCAAGCTCGAACGGCAAACCAGCGGCAGCCACAGCGATTATGACTCACACTACCAGACTCTGCGGCGTCAAGTCGATCCGAACTCTAGCACGGAAGTTGAATTCCTCGACTATCTCTACCAGAACGATCTGCGTCTACCGGACGCGGCCCAGAGGACGGTTGATGGAATTTACGTCCAGCCGGATTTTTTCTACGAGCCGGATGTCTGGGTGTTTTGCGATGGCACGCCGCATGACAAGCCAGACGTTCGCTTGGATGACGAAGCCAAACGACAAGCTATCCTGAATCGTGGCGAACAGGTTTTCGTTTACTATTACAAGGATGATCTGGCAACGAAAGTCGCCAGCCGTCTGGACATTTTCACCAAGGTGCGCTGAGACATGACGTTTACCCCCGGATCATTGGTGACTCTGCGTGATCGTGATTGGGTCGTTATGCCCTCCAACGACCCAGATCTGCTCGTCGTCAAACCACTGGGCGGCTCTGAGGAGGAGATCACTGGAATCTATCTCCCGCTCGGATTTGAGGACGACAAACCGGCTACCGCAACGTTCCCCCGCCCGACAGTCGACGACCTCGGTGACATTTCCACCAGCCGGCTGCTGTACGATGCCGCACGGCTTTCTTTTCGAAATGGTGCCGGTCCATTCCGCTCGTTGGCGCGTCTCTCGTTCCGCCCTCGCTCCTACCAAATGGTCCCCTTAATCATGGCATTGCGGCAGGAACAGGTGCGATTGCTGGTTGCAGATGACGTCGGCGTCGGAAAGACGATCGAGGCACTGCTCGTAGCCAAGGAGATGCTTGAGCGGCGTTCAATTCGCCGATTTGCCGTCGTGTGCTTGCCTCATCTGTGTGACCAGTGGCAAACAGAAATCAAGGACAAACTGGGACTTGACGCCGTTGTTATTCGTACGAACACGCAGGCGAGGCTAGATCGGGAAATACAGGGAGATGTGAGCGTCTACCGGTACTATCCCTACCAGATCATCTCCATCGATTTTATCAAATCCGATCTTCGGCGGCAGGTTTTCATCAACGAGTGTCCGGAACTGATCATCGTCGACGAGGTGCATACCTGTGCTCGACCGGTGGGTGCTACCAAGAACCAACAACGGCGTCACGCTCTGATTTCGGACATCGCCAGCAAGGCCGATCAGCATTTGGTCATGCTGACGGCCACACCGCACAGCGGAAAGCCAGCCGAGTTCCATTCCCTCCTTGGAATCCTGAAACCGGAGTTTGAAGAACTGGACGTTGCCACGTCAAGTCAGGCCCAAAGGCGAGAACTTGCCCGGTACTTCGTTCAGCGGAAACGGGCAGACGTCGAAAAGTGGATGGGCGAAGACACGCCATTTCCACAGCGAGATCCGGGTGAGATCGACTATCGCCTCTCGAAGAAATATGCCGCATTGTTTGATCGCATCCTCGATTTCGCTAGGAAACTCGTTGCTGGCAGAACGGGCGGACAGCGTCAAAAACGATTGCACTACTGGACTGCATTGGGACTTCTTCGCGGTGTCATGTCCAGTCCGGCTGCTGGAGTCGCCATGCTTCAAAACCGCATGAGCAAACTGGATCCTGCAGCCGGCCAGACATCCGATGACGATGAAGAGAATCCAGTTCACGACGTCGATTACGGCTACGAAACGGATCTCCCCCCCGGACAGCTCTTCGGACAGGCAGATTGGTCCAAATACCAGCGACAACAACTTCGCGAGTTCGCTCGCGAACTGGAAGGTCTCGGCGGTGAAGATGACGACCAGAAGTTGGCCTACGCTGCCACCATCGTCGAGGACTGGCTCAAAGGTGGTTTCAATACGGTGGTCTTCTGTCGATTCATTCCGACGGCCAAGTACGTCGGAGAGTATCTGCTGCCACTTCTGCAGAAGAAATTTCCAAAGGTCGACCTCCAGGTAATAACCAGCGAAGACCCCGATGACGTTCGAAAGCAGCGAATTGACGCCATGGAAGGTTCAAAGCAACGAGTTCTCGTATGCACAGACTGTCTGAGCGAAGGGATCAATCTGCAAGAGTATTTCACCGCTGTCCTACATTACGATCTCCCGTGGAATCCGAATCGGCTGGAGCAACGAGAAGGGCGTGTCGACCGATTCGGCCAAACCGCACCGATTGTGAAAGCTTACTTGCTCTACGGATCAGACAATCCGATCGACGGTATCGTGTTGGACGTGATTCTGCGGAAGGTGCGGGAAATCAAACGCGCGATTGGCATCAACGTCCCGTTCCCGGAAGATAGCAAGAGCATCATTGACACAATCGCCCAAGCCTTGCTGGTGAACCCCGACCGCAAGATCTCAACACGAAAGGTCGACAACCAGATGGCCTTTGACTTCGCCGATTTCGACGAAGCCGAGCAGGCGAAGATACAGGCCAGCGACAAGATGGATCGTATGGCCGAACAGGAGAAGACTTCTCGAAGCGTCTTTGCCCAGAATGCGATCAAAGCCCATGAGATTGAGGCCGACCTCAAGGAAACTGACGAAGCCATCGGTGCTCCGAAAGCTGTCGAAGAGTTCGTCTTCACCGCGCTCAACAACCTCCTTGGGGCTCAGATGGTCGAATTCAAGAATGGGTATAAGGTATTCACAATCAACCTTCCGTCAGCGCTAGGCTCGGCGCTGTCAACGGACTCTGAAGTGCTCGTAAGTTTTGAATCACCCACGCCGGCGGACTACATCTACCTCGGGCGCAATCACCCGTTCGTCGAGCAGCTTTGTCAACTTGTCATGGCAAATACGTTCAATCGGCGAGGCAAGCACGCGGCCCGGTTGGCTGTGGTACGTACGGATACGGTCACGATCAAAACAACCATCTTGCTGTTTCGAGTTCGGAACGTCATCGAATCACGCAAGCGAGATCATCAGATTGTGGCTGAGGAGATGTTGGTGTGGGGCTACCGAGGGACAGCGACCGATGGCGACTTCCTTACAGGGACCGAGGCAAGCGAACTCCTCGCCAAAGCCCGTCCGACATCCGACCTCACACCCCAAGCGAGAGCCGGTTTTCTCGATAACGAGCTCCAGCAAATCGACAACTTGCAGGGAGAATTCGACGAGTTGGCAGAGACGCGTTCGGAGCACCTTGCGGACGCCCACGAACGGTTCAGTAAGCTAATGGACCGAAAGCGATATCAGGTCGTCCATCCGGTGCTTCCGATGGATGTACTCGGACTTTACGTGTTACTACCTGATTCAGGCGACAAGTGACCAGAGTTTGGGAAACGTCGGCACAATGAAGACATCCGACATGGGATAGGAGCGGCAACCGCCGTAGGCAATGCAGTACCCCAGCATCCGGATAGAAGGGGCGATTCTGTCTGGAGACATAATCGACGCAATCGAGCGTGGCGAGAAAGGCTTTCAGAAAGCCGACGACTTCGACCTTGATCCGACATCGAAGGTCAAAGCCGAAATCGCCAGTGCGTGGGCCGATGCACGGGACCAGTGGCGGATATTCCGCCGAAAGGCCGACGCGTTGAAAGAGGGGGCGACCGGTACGACCGAGACGCGGAATCTCTGGATGACACCTCTGCTCGGACTGCTTGGCTATCAGGTCGAATTTGCTGCCAAAGGTGAGGAAGTCAACGGTCGCAATTACGCCATCAGCCACCGTGACACATCCCGTGATGGTTTCCCGGTCCACATCGTCGGCTGTAACGACAGTCTGGATTGCCGCCGCACAGAGGGCGGAACTCGCATGTCTCCCCACGCGCTCGTTCAGGAGTACCTGAACCTGACCGAGCACCTCTTCGCCGTGGTCACCAACGGTGGGTTCCTTCGGTTGCTGCGAGACAGCACACGGCTGGTCAAGCTCAGCTTCTTGGAATTCGACCTTGATCGCATGTTCGAGGAGGAGCTTTTTGCCGACTTCGCCATCCTGTTCCGGCTGGTCCATGTGTCGCGAATGCCACGCACGCAGGAATCGGCAGCCGAAAGCATTATCGAGAACTACCATCAAGATGCCCTTGACTCCGGCTCACGCATCCGTGACGGCCTCAGCGACGCGGTAGAGAGGTCCATCAAGTCGTTGGCGAACGGGTTCCTCAAACACCCAGCGAACGACATCTTACGTCAGTCGATCATCTCGGGTGAGACGGATCACAAGACCTTCTACCAGTGGCAGCTCAGACTGATCTACCGCTTGCTCTTCCTGATGGTGATCGAGGAACGCGATCTGATCTTTTCAAGAGACGCTGATCGCCGTTACCGGGAGGTCTACTACGACTACTACAGCATCGGTCGGCTGAGACGACTATCCGTACACCGCCACTTTGCGGATCGCGCTTATCAGGATGCATGGACCGGTCTGCGAAATACGTTCCAGTTGTTCGAAGACATTGGGTACGGGAAGAAGCTGGGGATCGCCCCTTTGGCCGGCGATTTGTTCGACGGTCGGGCCATCGGACTTCTGAACGACTGCCGGCTCGACAACGAAATCCTGCTCACTTGTCTGAAGAACCTCAGCTTGTTTACCAACCCCATCACCCATCAGGTGATGCGAGTGAACTACGCGGCGCTCAACGTTGAGGAATTCGGCTCCGTCTATGAAGGATTGCTGGAATACGATCCCACAATTCAGGAAATGGATGGCCGGCTCGAATTCTCCTTTGTGGGGGGTGACGACCGCGCGGCGTCCGGCTCACACTACACGCCCGACGAACTCGTGCAACCGCTGATCAAGCATTCGCTGGACTACATCATCGCCGGCAAGCTGAAAGAGCCTGATCCCGAGAAAGCCCTGCTTGGCATCAATATTTGCGACGTGGCTTGCGGATCGGGCCACATCCTGCTAAATGCCGCACGCCGGATCGCCACGGAGCTTGCCGTTCTGAGAACGGGTGAAGACCAACCGTCGCCGCCCGCCTTCCGCGCCGCGGTTCGCGACGTCATTCGCAACTGCATTTACGGTGTAGATCTCAACCCTCTTGCCGTCGAACTCTGCAAGGTAAGCCTTTGGCTGGAGGCCCATGTGCCTGGCGAGCCGCTGAACTTCCTGGATCACCACATCAAATGCGGCAACGCCATCGTGGGGCTTGCCAACCGCGAAGAACTACAGCGAGGCATTCCGGATGAAGCGTTCAAGACCCTTCCGGATGACGACAAGAGGGTCGCCGCCGCGTTCCGCAAGCAGAACAAGGAAGAACGGAGAGGATATCAGACGCTTGACTTCAGCGGGCGGCCAGCAGGCGATCTGGACGCTCTGTGCGGCGACTTCACCAGCGTAGCCAACCTGCCCGAACAAACCACGGAAGAGATCCGGAAGAAGCAGGAAGCCTATGCTGAGTTCCGTCGAGGCATCCATCTCAGAAACTTGAAGACGCTCGCTGACATTCAGGTTGCTCAGTTCTACATCCCTAAGACCGAAGAGACGCGTCGGAAAGCTACGACGCACGACCAGTACAGACGCTATCTGAAAGGCGAGAATCCACACCCAGAGCCAACGGCTTTCGCTCAGGCGATTGCTTATCGGAAACGGTTCTTCCACTGGTTCTTGGAGTTCCCCGAGATTATGTCACAGGGTGGATTTGACTGCATCTTGGGCAATCCCCCATATCTAGGAGGGCAGGCGCTTAGCGGCACATATGGTTATCCGTTTTGCGAATATGTCAAATGGCAGTATGTGCCCATTGGTCTCAGCGATCTGGTGGTTTTCTTCGTTCGCCGTATCTACAAGTTACTCAAGCCGAACGGGATCACAGCGTTTATCACGACGAACTCAATTAAAGACGGCGATATTCGCCGCGAAGGCCTTGAGAAGATTCTCGACGACGGCGGCGTGATTATGATGGCTGTCCGAGCCATCAAGTGGCCTGGGCGGGCCAATCTCACGATTTCGCTCGTTGCCATCTCAAGAGGCAATGTGCCTCACCCCCGATTCCTCAACGGACGCCAAGTTGATTGTATCAGCGCGTACTTGGAAGACGAGCAGCGGTCACCGGAGCCGAATCGACTACACGAGTCATTTTCGAAGGTTTTAGTTGGTACACACTATCTTGGGGACGGCTTCGTTATTCCCGCAGAGCAGGCACAGAGAATGCTCATGGAAAACGCAGATAACTCTGATGTGCTTTTTCCGTTGTTTAACTGCCAGGAATTGAACAACTTGCCAGACCATCTCGCCAAAAGGTATATCATCAACTTCCACACCTGGGACGAAGAGAAGGCTTCTCAGTACGCTGATGCTTTCGCCATTGCAAAGGAACACGTGTGGCCGGAACGCCAGAAAAAGGCTGGCCGTCTAAGAGACCGATGGTGGTTGTTCAAAAGACCATACGTCGAGATTTCTAACCGTAGCAGAACACTCGACAGGTTCTTCGCGTGTGGCATCACGACAAAACACATGAGCTTTTCCGCAATGAGTCCGAATCACGTCTTCTCTCACGCGGTATGTGTCCTAGTCTCTGATCGTTGGGATCACTTCTCCGTAGTGCAGTCGTCGTTGCATGAGTGTTGGGCCCGCAAACTGAGTGGTGCCCACGAACTGCGACTACGATACTCACCATCAAACTGCTTTGAGACTTTTCCCTTTCCAGAACACCTTTGGCAGATGGAGAATCCCGAGTTGGGCTTGGTAGGCAAAGAGTATCACGAGCGTCGCCGGTCGCTCATGCGCTTGCTCTGGATTGGGCTTACCGGTATCTACAACCTTTTCCACACCCGCGACCTTACTCGCGATATTGTTGCAGCTGCCTCGAAGAAGGATACGGAAATTGCGGTGTCGGGCTACGATGGCCTGCTCGAACTTCGCCGCAAGCACGTAGAGCTCGACACAGCTGTCCTATGCGCCTACGGCTGGCACGAGCCCACCGACGACGGCCCGCCCATCGACCTACGGCACGACTTCCACGAAGTCGACTACCTCCCCGAAAACGACCGAATCCGCTACACCATCCACCCCGACGCCCGCCGCGAAATCCTCAAACGCCTCCTCCTGCTCAACCACCGCCGCCACGCCGAAGAAGAGGCTGCAGCCAAGAAGACGAAGTCCGAGAAAGGCAGCCGAGCCGACAAGAGCGACGCTGACGACGGGAAGGAACCAGAGAAACTGCCCTTGTTCGATTAGGTACGCGACGATGAATGATCCAGAGTCAAACGCCAACGATGAGCCCGATGAGGCGTATCCAGACGCTGACGTCGCGGAGATCTTGAAGGACTTCGGCGTTCTAAAGCGAAGCCCGTCGGACGAGTTGCCGGCGGACAGGACGGCAGCAGAGATCCTCTTGGATGCCATCACTGATCGTGAGAATGCCGGACGCTTCCTCGACAGCCTTCTTCCCGATGGCATCCCAGTTGGCACAGCATTCTATGACCGCTTAGATTCCCTGCGACGTTGGATTAGCATAGGAGATAGTGCAGGTGAAGCGATTGGCATCCTTTGGTCCGAAGCAATTGGGCGCTTGGACTCCGACCTGCGGGAAGAGCTTCTAAACATCTTCGTCTCGCAGTCAGGAGGGCACTTCTTCGAAAACCTCGAAGGGCTACGCGTCGTTCTCGCCGATCACGACTTTCCAGTTGGCTACCTCGCCGAATGGCTCCCCAAGGTGGGCAAAGCCGTTCAGCGCGACATGATGCAAGACGGCTTCTGGAATGCTGTCGAAGCGTACTGTGCGGCACACGTGTCGAATGCCCTGAAAGTGATCTGGGTTTTGGTGAATACCCCGGAGCATGTGCGGCTCAATCTTGCTGGTGTCATGCTTGGGACAATCCGCCCGATGGAGATGGACAAGCCTCAGAACGAGGACTTCGAACGGGTCGAGGCGTTTCTGAAACTGCACGAAGATTCCCAACTTCGTTCTGTCTTCGATTGGTCATGGGTGACCATGTCTCGTAAAACGGGCATCACCAAGCCACAACTTGATTCGCTTCTGACACGTGGTGATGGAGGCCGAGAGGATGACCGTTGCAGTGTCGTAAGCGTCGTCTGCTGCATCCTCCGGAACAAAAGTCTGTCCCCCGAACTCTTCGACATCGGAAACGGATGGATCGAAAAGAACCTCGGCCCTTCCCTGTCGTCCGTAGCCAAGTACCACGTGGCCAATACGGCGGCCATTTTGAATCGATCCTCTGACGACCCCAATCGCGGAGAAGTCGATTGCACATCATGGGTCACGGCCATTCAGCCGGTCTCTGCCGAGGATATGGGCACATGGGAGCAAATCGAGCGATTCTTGTACAACCTTTTGAAGACTAACTCGGCAAGGTTCTGCGATGTCTTTGAGCAGCTCTGCTCTCTGGCCGCTGACACCCTACATCAACTGATGTCGAAGCCCCGCACGTTCGAGTTGCTTCTCCGCGAGATGAACGACGCCGACTTGGCGAACCTCGTCGGACGACTGGCGCTGTCTTGGGATACTCCGACTCGCTGCCTCGGAGTGTTCCTCTTCGACCAGCTCGATGTCGAAGAGATTCCAGAATCGTCTCTTGCTGCAATCGAAGACCTTGATCCCCGGCTACTTTTCTATGAGCTGCAGAGATCGGCACCTAAGCCGGAAGCCAACGCAAGGATGTTGGTCTCACTGATACCACATCTTGACGAAGCGGATACAGACTTCTGCACGGAATTCTACGATGAAGTGAAATTGCAGGCACAGAACTTCGCTGGTGCCTTTCGATCCGAACTTGAGAAGCGAGTCAGTGGACTACCGGCAGTCACGAAGGTGCTGGAGGAAGTGGCCGCACATTTCGATGAGCTTCAGCGTGTACACGAGGCTGGAATGAATGCAATGGAGGTTACTGGTCACCGGCGCGGGATCGTTTTGCATCATAGGCGATTCAGTCAAGAAGCCAGTGAGAGCATGAAGGAGTATTCGCCATTTCTCGGGATGATCAAGCAAGTTCAGCAACTCTATGGTCGCTCTGCCAGTACCTTCATCGATGGTAGGCTTCAAGACTCCATTCCGTTGGTCCCGATCTCCTCGTCATTTGAGATGCCCATGGTCGAGCTCTGTGACCCGGAGCACATGGTGATGCGACGAATACGTGCCGCAAACGTCATCTCATCTCTCCTCGAAGAGCATTCTGGTAATATGACGGAGGCAGGGAATGAGTGAAGACTTGAAGACATCCTTCTTGACGTACTACATCAGAAGCCTTGCGGAACGTACTCGCGATGAGAAGACGGGAACCAAGTTCGGCTTCGATTGGGTGATCTACAACATCGGCTTGGCAGCGGATTGGAGCCCACACCGTCTTCCCTTTTTGCGTGGTGCTGCGGACGAGACATCAAAGACGAAGAGCGAGGCTGAATTTGGCGTTGATATTGCCTTCCTCTCACCAGACCGACGCACCTTGCGAATCTTCGTTCTAAAGGATGAAGTCCTCAACAACGCAAACTGGGGAAGGCACAGTTTCGATGTGGACCTTCGAAGTGCCTGCGCCCCCGATATATCTTCCCCCGAGTTGGCTGAAGTCTCGGAGGTCCATGTTATACTGGCCTACAACAAGGACGAGGATCGGAATGGTGTTGAGCATTTCGACCGGCTGACTGCTTCGATGCCGACACGGATTGCGGACGACGTCGCCTTGAGCCTTGATCGGTGGAACCTAACGACAATTGTCGACAAGGTCAAAGCTTCACTGCTTTCGCCGTCACTGCTGCCCCAGAAGTTCTTCAGTCAGTTCTCCTACATCTGTGCTCAGTTCGCTGACTTCCGGCACGGTTCGGATGAGTGGACTGACCAGCTAGTGCCGAACTGGCGACGATTTCTGGAGGAGCTGCTCTCGGAGCTTGCCGACGAGCGTTGCGTCCGTCTACTCCCTGTTGCCCTTCTCATCCTGCAGGAACACGGAAAGGCGAACCAGACCTCCGAGACCGGTTGGATCGACCTGATGGAATGGGGAATGCTTTCTGCGTGGAATGTTGCCAAGAACACGGAGAAAAAGGAGATCTCTAACGCCGTTGCGCAGATATGGATCTCCTTCTACGTGGCTGAGTTGGATCGATACTATCGCAGCCACGCCGCCGATTTGGCGGTAGGCTTCAGTGTACACAAACGGCTCTCCGACAGTCTTGTTGATACTGTGGCAGCGGCTATGATTGCCCACTGGCACACAGCACGACTTGGGATTCTCGGCGCAGCGTACGCCGAACTTCTGCCACGGAATTCTGATGAAGCTACGGACGCACGAGAACAGGCATTGACAGAAGTGTCGAATTGGTTTGCTGGTCACTTGATTGCCAATCCAGCTGCCATGCGACCTGTTCTCGACATCCATCACATCGAGTTGTTTTTAGCGTGGGCAGTGTTCATGCAGATTGGCCGCGACGAGGATGTCTACCGATGGCTGCTTATGTTGATTAACAGATTGTCCGTACGACGAGCGGGGCTAGCAGAGATACCGTTTATCGAAGGCTCTAACGGGATTGAACTGGTGTTCGAGTGTGTCGCCGTGAGCAAGCAGCCACCTGAGTTCTGCGATGGAAGCTCAGTCTACATGATATGCCTGATGGAGTTGCTCTGTGCTCTGCCGGAGCAGCAACGTGACGAGTTGCTGGAAAAGGCATATCTGCTCCTCGCATTGGGCAAAGACAGCGCTGGCGAAATAATGGAGGGCGTCGAACCACTGGATCTGATGCTCTGGATTCCGCCTGCTGACTGGTCAGATCGCGTTCTGACGAAGACACTCGCTGATGAAGGCGAATGTGCTGGAATACATCTGGGATCACCCGGCGAAGCAGTGCCGCTGACAGGTGCTGAAGTCGCTGCCTCGATAGAGAACTCGGTCAGGGAGACGCGAGAGAAGCGAGAGTTCAAGTATCTCTCGGGATTGCCACTCTCGGTCGTTGTCCTCGCGTGCCTCAAGCACCGGTCTCCCTTACCACCTGAACTCTGGCGGCGAGCGATATTTGAAAACGATGATAGAGACACTGAGACCACAACCGGAGAAGCAGTATCATGAGCCTGTTCACTGACCCGCAAGGTATTGATGCGTACGGGCATCGGCTTGCGCAACTGCTCATCGTCGGCGGTTACCAACTGGAATCACGTGCCGCGTGTGGCAAACGTGTCCTTTTTGACACATGGGCAAAGGCCGTCAGGTCCGAGGCTCGGAAACGCGGCATTGAAGCATCGCCCGATCAACTGCGCTGGCTGTGGGATTCCCTCAAGGTTGAGCCTGAAACCAAGAAGGCCCTTGGTAAGCTGATGGTCGACGGTGCGGAGGTGAAGCCCGTTAAGGTCCTGCCGAAGGGCTGCACGTTTTCCATAGACCTGAAGAACATCTCGACGGGGTATGGCAGAAAGGGCGATGCCTTCGGTCCAAAGCTCAAACCGACCGCAAAGGTCACGATTGATAACGATTTGTACATGAAACGTGGCAAGAAGAACCATCTCGAATGTCAGCCGCTAAAAGCGACTTTGTGCATGACGATCCACAGCGATGTGGACTCCGAGGAAGCCGAAGCGGCCAAGATGAAGGCAAAGCCAACCAATGTGTCAGTCGCTGGGAGCGAGGTGACGGTACAGGTTGGCAGCCTTAACCAAGCTTACACGAAGGCAAGCCTACGGCTCGAACCAGATCGACAAAGCCACGGTGGTCGCACGTACGACGCTCTCTTTTGGATCGCCCCTCCGGGAGAACAGGTGTCACTCGGAGAGATTCGAGACGATGTCGAATGCGGAAAATGGACCTTCCCCGACCTGTCACTCTCTGAAGAGGAGTAGAGAGGTAGCTCATGAGCAGATCTGGAAGACCGCCGACAACCATCGCCAGTGATTCACCGTCCGTCACGGAGTTATTCCATCGCGTCAATAGCGTGATTCCGGACGAGCAGGAACTTGTCACTGTCGATCTAGAAATGGCTGTTGCTGATGCACTGGATTTGCTTGAGAAACACGGCTTCTCACAAGTGCCGGTGGTCGTGGGCCGTGAAGTGCTTGGTTTGTTCTCCCATCAGACCTTCTCGCGAGCGGTGATTACGCATAGTCGAGCAGCCTCAAAGAACAGGAAGTTTGAACCGCTTGCGCTTACTGTCGAAGAGTGCACGTAACCGAAGCCACATTTCGCCCGCGTTACAGACGAATTTATTGAGTGGTTTGATGTTATTGACCGCTGTGACGCCGTGCTTGTTGGTTCGCCTGATCGACTGCAAGCCATCGTAACGGCCATGGACATACTGCGATATCTTTATCGTGTTGCAAGCCCATTCGTCTTGATTGGTGAGGCCGAGCTCGCGCTGCGTGCTCTCATGCAAATGGCCGTCGACAGGGCCTGCGCCGGCCCAAGTGCCCCAGGAACCGACAGTCGATGCCCCCCCGAAAGAATGTGACGCACATGTACCTTCAGGGTGTGCAACCCGAAGAGTCTGGGCCGCAGCTAAGAACTCATCTCGTCAATCTACGCGCCGAGAACCCGTGGGCGGCCAGGTAGATGACAAAGCTCTCCCAATCGACATCCACCCCCCCATGGGGGAATACTGGCCGGCTGTGAATGCTCCGCAGCCATTCTGAGCGTTGACGCACTTTCCGGAAATCTTCGCCTCGGAAGAAGGAACGCGTCCTCGTTGTTGTCGGGGCGGTCGATCAAATCAGGATTCTCTCGATTTCGTCCAAACTGATGGCGTCGCCGGTGCGGTCGTAGAGCTTGGTCGTTCGGGCCGATTCGTGGCAAGCAATTCTTTGAGCATGCTCCAGTCGGCCGTCCGAGGATAAGTATGCCGTTATCCCTGTGGCTCGGAACGTGTGGCAAGAGGTCGACTCCGGTAGATCGGCCTGGCAAGCCCGGCGTTTGACCATTCGCAAGACGTCCGATCGATGCATGCGGCGGTCGGTCAACCGGCGTCGTCGGTCGAGCGTGCGAAACAGGGGTAGTCGCTTTTCTTCGGCGATTCCGGCCGCTTGCAGATATTTGTCCATGTACAGCTCGGCGTTATGATGTGAGGGAACCTCGTGCCTCTTTCCGCCCTTTTCATGAAGCCGAAACCACATCCGTCGGCCTTGCGGAAAGTAGTCCTCGACGTTCATGCCCACGGCCGCCGATACGCGAGCGAAGCTGTACACCATTAGCCCAATCAAGGCCCGGTCGCGGAGGCCCGCGATGGTGCGGGTGTCGATCGAATCCAGCAGCAGCCGAGCTTCCTCGGCAGTGAGTACCGGCGTTTTGCCTTTCTTAACCACATGCTTTGGCCCTCGGACCGAGGCGGCCGGGTTGACCGCGACCACGTGTCCCGTCACCAAGTAGTCGAAAAGCATACGGATAGCCGCCAGGTGGAGCTTGACCGTGGGCCGACTGAGTTCTGACGACAAACTTTCGACGTAAGCCGCAACGACAATTGGTTCGACATCTTCCAGGCCGATTCCACGCTGTTCACACCAGCGGCAGAATCGCCCCACAGCCCGAGCATAAACTTCTCGGGTGCCGCGATTGCGGATGTTCGCGGTGAAGAATTCGACGAAGCGCTTCGCGGCAGACGATCCGGCATGACGAATCAAGTCGGGAACCAGCGGCAACTCGGTTGCCAGAAGAAAGCCTGATTTCTGAGTGATAAGGTCGTATTCCGTGTTCATGGCGCTCCATGTGTTCACCCTAGTATACCACATCGAGACCGTTCCAAAAAGGACGTTTTGCAGCACATTCCTTTGTCCACCCACCAATGCCCCAACGGCTTCGATTTTCCACACGCAGCTCGTCAGGAATTGCCCTAGTCTGGATTTGCAGATCAATCGATGGGCGACCGCGATGCACCTTGCGTGAATAGCCGCCCAACGCGAGCCATTGACATCACTTCCGGGGGCTGCTGTCACAGGTTTCGTGTTACCAGGACTGGCGTCAACCTACAAGATGATGGTTCGCTGCACACGTCCCAAGCGGTCGTACCCCTCAAGTTACCCCGGACTACGAAGCTCTATGATCGGCGGCAGGATCGGCTAACCCTCGACGAAGTCGAACGAATTCCCATCTGCTGCATGCGAGAGCGGTCCTTTCCAGCATTGCCGGAATGCCCGCATTGCCAGAATGCCGGCATTCTGCCGTTCTGGCGATTCAAGGAAGCCAGAACGCTGCTCAAAAACTCTCAGCACGTGCGGCGACGGTCTTGAATTCGACGTGACCATGCTTGGAGACGGTTGAGGCGACTCGACGGGACGTTCCGATTTCCTGACGATAGTGGTCGTCAATTCGCGGCCCATGGCGCCTTTCATACCAATTCACACGGCGCCAAACCCGGTCCAAAAGTCTAACCCGATCTGGACTATGCCCTATGGATTTGCCTCGTCTGAATCGGTGACTCTGCCCGCGTCCTAACGACAGGCAGTTCGTCCAGATCCCGAACTGCCATTCAGTCGTCGGGCATGATTGAAATACGTTGCCCTGCAGCCGCCGCCCAGTCTGCAAAAGGCTTCCACTCGTTGCCGTTCATTGGCGTATTTCGAGTCCGCCTTGATTCGTGCGACCAACAGCGTCTTCTCCGAGAGCGCATCCGAAAGGATCGCCTGCATCCAGTTCAAGCCGGCCTTCTTCAGTTCGGCTGCTCGCACGTAGTGTCGCATTGAGGGCCGGTGTACCAGATGCAAGTGTCCCTCGAACCATTCCAGTATCTCCGTGTCGCGGAACCACTGAATCACCTTTCGATGAACCTCTTCCGCCGTAGGCTCGAAGACGATCACATGGCCTCGGTCTTGAACGGCCTCCACATTGCCATTGAGCGTCTTCCAGTCATTGGCGATCAACACCACTCGACTCTGCGTTTCAAAGGACCGCGGCACGCCCTCACGCTCCAATCGACTCGACCCAGACTGCCAGGCAATCTGCTTGACCGGATCGGTCTGACATAGACACTTCAAGAGTCTCACCGCGCATCGGTCGCTATAGAGATTGTCCACGTCGTCGATGACTACCAGTTCGTCTTTGTGACGCCACAGCGCCCCGTACATGCCGAACGCAGTGGCGTTGCCTTCGATCCAACACGCTCGCTCACCTGTGAGCCGCCGCACAGTTTGGCTCTTAGCCAGCCCGGGACCGCCCACAACAATCAGCAGGTTCAGATGCCTGGCAGCAAACGCTTCAACGTATCGCTCCAGTTTGTCGTACGTCCGGACCGGTATGGCTCGCTCAGGTGTTGTTTTCGGTTTGCTCATCTAGGGTTTCTTACTCACGAAAGCCCGCGGGAGGGCAGGTGTCTTGTTCTTCTTCGGTCCAGCAGTAGCACGATATGGCGTCTGTGGTCCAGCCGCAATTCCCACACGTGGACCGGGATAACTTCCATATCTGCACAGCAATACACTCGACAATTCAGACGAAATGACGCGGGATTCATCTCCCTTTCCACAAGAAGGTGGCGGATTGGGAAACCTTTCCCAAGGGGCCTTCGTTCCACGGAGTGGCGCTGGAGAATCGCTATGAGCCCCGCCGAATCGGCACCTACAACGGCCTGGCCCGGATGTAGGTGAGGGCCGGGCATCGCGACACGCAGATTTCTTAGACTATCGCCAAGGGCAGCCCTCTCACTAACGTGTGTGTCGCACCTATCTCGTTC
>JABMRB010001232.1 GCA_013202865.1 Candidatus Nealsoniibacteriota bacterium
CTGTGCCGCCGGCAGCGAGGGACGCTGTGCCGTCCTGCAAGGGTCCGCCGGTGCGGGGGTCGTACCATTTGACCGTGTAACGGCCTTCTTCCAGACGCAGCTCGGTCGTACCACCCTCGGGTAGGTAGATCGCATAGACCTCGCCCGGCTTGGCGAAGCAGTAGTCGTTCGGTGCCGTGGTGAGCTTGTCGTTCGCCTTCATCCGCGTGAACGGCAGATACTGCTGAAAGAACTCCAGCGCATGCCGCGTCTGGTCCCAGAGGATCTCCCGCGAACGCCAGTCCTCGCAGTTCAGATCGTTGTGGGCGAACTTATAGCCGAAGTACCATTCCACGCCCGCCCCGCCGGCCATCAGGTTGCCCCATAAGGCGTGTTTGCGGACGTCGTCGTGCTGCGGATCGTCCTTGTCGGGCTTCGCGCCGGTGTGGGCCGGGCCGATCTCGTCCAGGCAGACGATCCACTTCCGCCCATTGTCGGCCGACCGGGTGACCCACTTGAGCGTCTCGGCGTGGGTGGCCTTCGCGTTGCCCATTTGCAGCGAGGGGCCGTGGAAGTTGGCGTGGCCTAGCAGGGGCGTGTAGGCCTCGTCGTATTTGCCGGGATACGTATGCACCACGATCGGATGGCGGTAGGCGTCCAGGGCCTGGATGTAGCGGCAGAACTCGGCCCGTTGCCGGTCGGTGTTCGTGTTCTCCTCGCCGAGGTTCCAGACCAAGGCCGGGTGATGTCCGAACCGGGCGATCAGCTCGCGGTAGTAGAGTTTGCGCAGGATTCCCAACTCGCCGCCGTCGAGCAGTTGGTCGTTCTCGGTCTCCTGCGTGATCACGTGCAACAGGATGCCGAGCTTGTCCATCTGTGAGAAGACGATTTCCCACTGGTCGAGTTTGCTGCAATCGAAGCGGTCGCGGGTGTCCGGGCCGATCCACGGCCAGACGTCCTTGCCGTCGCCGCCGACGTTCATTGTCAGAAAGTAGACGCTGTTCATGCCCTTGGAGGCCAGGTAGTTCAGCGCCCCGATAATGCCCTTGCCGCGGCCGTCTTGCCAGGTGGGGTCGCCGGCGTGCCAGTCGCGGACGTGCGGCTCGTAGCGGTGCAGACCTTCCGGCAGGGCCTCGCCTTGGCGCGGCTTCTTCTGGCCGGCGTGACGCGTGCCGTCGAATTCGGCGTAGGCGAGGAAGTTCTCCGGGCTGTCGGCCCCGCCTTTGATGAAGAACTCGCCGGTGGCGGCGAATTGCAGGTAGTGCTCGCCCGTGTAACGAAGCAATCCTTTGGCCCGATGGTCGCGGCCCGACTTATCGCCGGCAGTGACAGTGAACTTGCCCTGGGCGCCGTCGAAAGCAACCGGTTTGCCGGCCTTGGGGTCGCTGCTAGCGGCGATGTCCGGCCCGGTTCGCATCGAGACCACGTAGTGCCACTCACCCGGCCGATCCGGCGTGAAATGCACGCGCCAGCAGCCGCCCTGCTCTGCGGAGCTTTCGGCGGCGTTGCCGTCGGCCGCGTAATAGCCCGGCACCACACGGGCCTCGGCCCATTGGAAGAACGTTACCGCCAAGCGATAATCGCGGAACGGATTCGGCTCGGCCTTCTCGGCGGTTTCCGGTCCGGCGAAGGTGATCGTCACGCGGTGCCACTGCTTCAATTCACCGGAGACAGTTGGGGAGTTGTCCGCCGCGCCTGCGGTTACCGTGGCGGCCAGCGCGATCGTGGCAAACATGGTCGACATGACGGGCATTTCCTCTGTTGCGTGGGGCACGTTTTCAACGTGCCCCACTTGCTCCTTATCGCGCCCGCGTGGGTCTCGTACTTCGACCCACCCTACTCCTTCGGTTCGTCGTCGGTGTCGCCCGCGACGCTCTTCCAAAGGGCGTTGCCAACCGCATCGTTCACCTTTTGGCCGCCTTTGCCGGCCATCTGCTTGGCCACGGCCTTCGTCTCGCTGCTCGACTCGACCGCTCCACCGGCCGTGCTGGGGCTATCGTCGCCAGCCGCCGGGGTCGAGCCGTCAACGGCCGGTTTGCCGCTCTGGTCGTCCGAATTCGAGCAACCGGTCATCACCCATGCCAGGCACAACAGCGTGGCGATCCATCCAATCCGTTTCATCAGTTCGTCTCCATAAGTGTCAAAAGCCCTGAGTAAGATAACCAAAGGGGGCCCCGCCTTTCAAGGGGGGCTGATTGTCAGTTGGCCCGTATTCTGGTGTTTTCTGCCGCTCTTGGCAAGTGGCTTCGACGTTGATGACATGTAGGGTGGGTCGAGGCACGAGACCCACGCGTGATCGACACAACGTCAAACCACCGTCCCCTACCTCAGACCCGTCATTCCCATTCTGGCGCATCGTACCCGGGCGTCGGGTCGTCACGCCCCCAATCCGGCGGGTACTCGCCGAGTGTAACGAACCGATCGAATGACGACCAGATCCAATCTTTGACACTCGACACGAGGTGATGCTTCTTCGGGTTCCAATGCACGTAGTCGACGCAACGCTTCAAGTCATTTTCGTCACGGCAGGTGTGTTCCCAGAATCGCTTCTGCCAGATGCCGCGTTGGCCTTGCCGGATTCGCGACGCGGTTTGCGGTGATTCGGTTCCACCGGCCGCCAGGTACTTGCGAGTGAACTCCTCCTTGATGCGGCGCCAACGACGCGAGTAGTGGTCGTCCTCCGGCGGCAGGGTCCATATCGTGTGGAGGTGATCCGGCAGCAAGACGATGGCGACGATTTCAAACGGCCATTTCTCTTTGATTGTCGACAAGGCTGCCCGCAAGAGTGTCCTCGCGAGCGGGTCGACCAAGATCTTCCGCCGGCGGTACGTGGTGACCGTGAAGAAGTACGTGCCGCCGGGGACGTAGTTGCGACGGTAGTGCGACATGGCGGTCTTGGAGGGTTGAGGGGGCAGTTGACGCGTGGGTCTCGTGCCTCGACCCACCCTACGAATCGACCCACCCTACGACCCCGCCGCCATCTCGCGGAGCTTATAACGTTTGATCTTACCGGTGGCGGTCTTGGGTAGCTCGTCGACGAAGACGACCGTGCGGGGGTACTTGTGGGGTGAGGTGGTCTTCCTGACGAAGTCTTGCAGCTCGCGGGCGAGTTCCGGTGTGCCTTCGTTGCCGTCCTTGAGTACGACGTAGGCACAGGGCTTGATCAGGCCGTTGCCGTCGGCGGTGCCCACGACGCCGCTTTCCAGCACGGCCGCGTGTTCTTGAAGCACGGCCTCGACGTCGGTCGGCCAGACGGCCTGGCCGCTGACCTTGAACATGTCGTCGCTGCGGCCGGCGTACCAAAAAAAACCGTCTTCGTCGAGCCGGTACTTGTCGTGCGTGTCGATCCACTCGCCGAGGAACGTATTCTTGGTCTGCTCGTGTTTGTTCCAATAACCGGCCGCGATGCTGTCGCCCTTGATCAACAGATTGCCGATCTCGCCAGCAGGCACCTCCAGGCGATTCTCGTCGACGATCTTCGCCTCGTAGCCGGCGACGATCTTGCCCGTGCTGCCGGCCTTGGTCTCGCCGGGGCGGTTGGAGATGAAGATGTGCAAGATCTCGGTCGACCCGATGCCGTCGAGAATCTCCAGGCCGAAGCGGTCGCGCCACCTCTCGAAGATCGGCTTAGGCAGCGGCTCGCCGGCCGAGACGCACATCCGCACGTCGCCCAGGTCGGTGCGATCGGCCTTCTCGGCGACTTGCAGCATCGCGGCGTAGGCGGTCGGCACGCTGTAGAAGATAGTCGGGCGATGACGGTCGATGACCTCGAGGACCTTGTCGGGCGTCGGGCGGTCGGGCAATAGCACGGTGGTGCCGCCGGTCCGCAGCGGGAAGTAGAGCCCGTTGCCTAGCCCGTAGGCGAAGAAGAGCTTGGCCACGGAGAACGACACGTCCGACTCCTTGACGCCGATCGTGTCGCGGCCGTAGAGATCGGCCTCGACGATCATGTCGTGGTGCAGATGGATTGCGCCTTTGGGAAACCCGGTTGTGCCGGAACTGTAGAGCCAGAAGGCCATGTCGTCCTTGCTCGTATCGACGGCGTCCAACTCGGGCGAGGCGTCTTGCATGACGTCTTGTAGGCACAGATCGCCGTCTACGGCAGTGCCATCGTCCGGGGCCGGGCCGTCGACCAGCACGTGTTGCACGTATCGGAGTTCGCCGCGGACCGCGTTGATCCGGTCCAACAGCGACGGATGCACCACGAGCACCCGGGCACGGCTGTCGTTGAGCAGATACTCGTAGTCCTTCGGCTTGAGCATCGTGTTCATCGGGACGGCCACGGCGCCGATCTTCATCGCGCCGAAGAAGGCGAAGACCCACTCGGGAGCGTCGGGCATGAGGATGGCGACGCGTTCCTCCATGCGAACGCCCAGCTCCTTCATGGCGTTGCCGAACCGGTTGACGCCTTCGTGCAACTGCCGGTACGTTACGGTGCGGTCGCCACAGAGAATGGCCGGTTTGTCGCCACGTCCTTCGGCGAGGTGGGAATCGACGAAAACGGCCGCCGCGTTAAGCCGGTCGGGTAAATCGAGTGACGTCATGAGGAGATTCTCCGGGACAAGGACCAGATCGCGATTCTACATTGCTCGGTTTCTGGAGTCAATCCGCCCGTAGCCGTCTCGCTCCGCGAGACGAAGCCGCATCTTTGCGGAGTAAGATGGCTACTCTTACGTCGCGACTGGGACGTCGTAGAACCGGGCAAACTGCTTTAATCGGCGGGCATGGTTGCCGTAGAAGAGCACGTTGTGGTGGCCGTGGACGTCGCAGACATCGTCGAGTTCGTTGATCGTGATTTCGACGTTCGTGCGGCATCCGCCGACCGGTGGCATCGCGTAGGACTTCACCACCTTGCCGGAATAGACGTACATCGTGGCCGGTTCGTCGGGCTGATAGTGGGCCATGGTGACCTCCTCGCCCTCACGCCACAACACTTGCGGCACGCAGGTCGGGTCGTTCGTGTGGGCGAAGTTGCGCAGCAAGTGGGGCTCCTGCGGCGCCGTCGTGCCGAGCAGTTTCGAGGCCGACGTGCAGTGCGACGCGAAGTAGTGGTTCGCCTCGGTCTCGAAGGCCGGGTTGTGTTGGAATCCGGGCCGGTCGAAGAGGTGTTGCACCAGCATCAGCGTGAGCGTAGCACTGAGGTCGTTTTCGCAGCCGGCAGCAATCCCCTTGTCGCGCAGCGTCATGAAACTCATGCACGGCATCAATTCCCCGCGTCGCAGGCAGTCCATCGTGATCGCGTCGCCCTGCTCCGTCCGAAGGATTCGTTCGACGGCGAAGTGCGTTCGAGCCGCGGCCAGGATCTCGGGCTCGGCCGGTTCCAACACCTTCTGGGCATTGCCTTGGAAAGCCTGGGCAAGCTTGCGCACCGCGTCGGTAATTTCAACGCCATGATACGCGTCGACGAACTGTTTCAACGGGATCGAACGAACCGTGGTACCCAGCAACGGCACGGTTCCCTCGCGAGGCTCGGCGGCCCCGGCCACGCTGACGATCCGGCTCTGCTGCATCAGCCGCTTCGTACGGATCATCCGCACGGCAAATTCGATCGCCTCGAGGTTGTCCAGCGATTGAATGATGTGGACACCCGCCCGGTGATACTGAGCGATCGGGCCGTGCTTCACGCCCAGACACGAGTAGATCACCGTCGGGATGCTCACCTGCTTGAGGATCTGATCGACTTGGGAGAAATGGCTGTGCTTCATGGGGATCAGCAACAGAGCGTCCGGCTTGGCCTGCTGCGCTTCGGCGGCAAATCTCGCGACGTCCGCCCGGGCGTCGAGCGGTTTGTCTTCCATGACGATCCGCACGTCGAGCTTCTTTTCGATCTCCCGGATGCCGGCCATGTACCGCCGCTGTCGACCTTCGGCGTCGAAATCGTTCCCAGGCCAACTCCACCACTTCCCCTGCAATGAGTCCGACGGCGGATAGAGAAATGCCCCGCGAACGACCGCCGGCTCTTTCCGTGGCACGGCCTGTCCCTGGGGTGCGGTCGCGTCATTCCCCTCCGCCGTCAGCGACGTAAACGCGATCGTCCCCGCGGCCACGCCCATCGTGGCGAGGAAGTCGCGGCGGCAACAGCAAGACCCGTCGTTGTGATGCCCGTCGTTGTGATGCCCGTCGTCGAGAGGATTATCGCGCATTTCCCATTCTCCCTTTGCTCAAGTCAAGTTCTGGTTCGGCCCGTCACGAACGGCCCAACCATATTCTAGGAGGAACGGGCACCCGTCGCAAGACGCTTGGGAAATGCTATAATGGGGCCTGACGCATTCACGCACTCACAGGAGCGACCGATCCGTGCCCGAGATCTTCGAGTATTCGCACACCGTTGCCGACGACGAGATCGATGCGCTCGGTCACGCCAACAACGTGGCCTACATCGAGTGGCTGCAAGCGGCGGCGGTGGGCCATTCGGCGGCCCAAGGCTGGCCCGGCGAGAAGTACCGGGAGCTCGGCGCCGGCTGGGTTGTCCGTCGGCACACGATCGAGTACGATCGGCCGGCCCTGGCCGGCGAGCGGATCGTGGTGCGGACGTGGGTGGCCACGATGAAGAAGGTCACGTCGATCCGTCGCTACCGCATCTTCCGTTGCGACGACGAGACGCTGCTGGCGACCGCCGAAACGAAGTGGGCCTTTATCGATTACGCCACCGGGCAACCGGCACGAATACCTGCCGAGATCGCCCGGTCCTTCGTCATCGTGGATCGTTGAGCGATCAATCTGAAATCTGAAATCCCAAATCTGAAATCCTCTGCCCTCTACTCCTTCGCCCGCTCGATATACTCGCCGGTACGGGTATCGATCTTGATC
>JABMRB010001233.1 GCA_013202865.1 Candidatus Nealsoniibacteriota bacterium
GTACGTCTTGATCTCCTCGGGCACGTCCTTGCCGAAGAGCTGCTCGACCTGTTCCGCCGTCGTGGCCTGATGGGGCTTCACGTCGCCGTAACTCGCCTTCTCGTTCAGCGACGAGAAGTAGAGCAACTCGACGCCGCTGGGATAACGCATCCGGCTGAAGAACCGGTCGGGGGTGTTGTAGTATTGCGTGCCCTCGGGGTTGGGGAACAGCCCCCGGGCGTCGACCGACACGGGGCCGGTCAGTTCGCAATCCATGCCCCAATGGGCGATGTCGATATGGTGGTTACCCCAGTCGGTGACGATGCCGCCGGCGTATTCGTACCACCAGCGGAAGTTGGAGTGCGTTCGCTGCTTGCAGTAGTCGTGCAGCGGCACCTGGCCCTGATAGACGTCCCAATCGAGCGACTCGGGCACCGGCGTGGTCGGAAACGGGCCGCCGGCCGTGCTGAAATAGGGCAAGGCAACCCAAACCTGCTTCAGCTTGCCGATCCGGCCGTTGCGGACCAACTCGACGGCCGTCTGAAATTGCCGCTCGCTCCGCTGCTGCGTGCCGACCTGGACGACCCGCCCGGTCTCTTTCACGACCTTCGACAACAGCTTGCCCTCGTCGATAGTCAGCGTCATCGGCTTTTCGGTATAGAGATCTTTGCCGGCCTTGCAGGCGGCGATGGCGACGGCCGTATGCCAGTGGTCGGGCGTGCCGTTGGTTACCATGTCGACGTCGTCGCGATCGAGCAGCTTGCGATAGTCCTGGTAGACGTCCGCCTTGCCGCCGTGCGCAGCCTTGGCCCGTTCGGCGTGGTTGAGGTCCACGTCGCAAACGGCCACGACGTCGCCGAACCGGGCGGCGTCGCGGAGAATCCCCGATCCTCGCCCGCCCACACCGACGGCCCCGATCCGCGGGCGGTCGTTCTTCGACTGCGCCTCAGAAGCCCCGGCGTTTTCTCCGGTGAACCAATAGGGCACGACGGTCGAAGCGGTCGCCAGCGCGGTGGTGCGGCGAAGAAAATCGCGGCGGTTGCAGTTCGGGTATGACATGGGAAACTCCTTCTGGTTGGGTAGGGCCAGGGATTGGGGGCTAGGGATTGGGGGCTAGGAATTGGGGATTGGGGATGCGAGTCGAGTCGAGTTCGTCGGTATCTTTCTCGCCCCTCGCCCCTCGCCCCCAGTCCTCAGCCCCCAGTCCCGAGCCCCCAGTCCCCAGTCCCGAACTCCCCTGGGATCCAAACTCGCAACTAACGAATCTGCAGGACGCCTTGGAAACCCATCCTACGTCGCAGAATTGGCGTCCGATTGGCGCATCTTTCCCAGAGCCCGGCTGAGAATCGGGCCGATGCTGTTTTGGGCCATGCCGACTGCGGTGCCGATTTCCTGGTAGCTCTTGCCTTCGAGGTGATACATCCGCACGACTTCGGCCTCGGTCCCCTTCAGCCCCTGCAACAGACGCTGGACCTCCTCCTGATCGCTTAGCCGCTGCTCCACGGCGGGCTCCGGGTCGGCCACGGCCTGAGCGGCCTGTTCCGGTGAGCCGTCGCCCAGCCGGGCCGCCGACTTGCGACGCAACAACTCATGCACCACAATCCGCCGAGACACGACCGTCAGGTAGGTGGCCAGACTACTCTGCCCGCGGAAGTTCCGCAGCAACGCGAAATCCTTCTTGACCACCTCCAGAAAAACCTCGGCGCAGAGGTCGTCGCGGTCGTCGCGGGTAAGCCGAGCGCTGCGGGCTTGGGCCGTGTGGTTGATCACGTGTACGACCAGTCCCATGAAGCGGTCGACGAAATCTTCCCACGCCCGAGGCTTGCGCTGCAGACAACGTTCGAGCAGGTTGCGGTCAATTTCAGACAGTGCCACGAGTGAGTATCCCCTCGAAGTCGATCGGCGTAACCGGGACCACCACCGGGCGGCGCGCAAACACACCTTGGCCGCCACGGCGACACTCCCCCACTGGTATGATTCTAAATCCGATTGCCCTAAGAAGCAAGCCTTACGCCAACAGAGGGGTGTGCAGCGATCTACTCGACGCAGTGTGCCGGACCGTCATATTTTGCCACAACGGGCAATCCAAGGAATCGATCGGTGGCACCCCCCCGAGAGAAATAGTTGAATCCTACCCGGCTTCTCCCGCAACGGACACTGGGCGACTATCCGCCACGCAAGGTCTCCGTGGGCTTCCGCCCTCGGCTAGTGGTTCGCCTGACAGACTCCCCACTACCCACTACCCACTCCCCCACTCCCCCACTCCCCACTGGCCACTACCCAACGCCGATGTCCCAACGTGCGCCGTTGAGCCACATTCGCCAAGTTTCGTACTTAGGATCGCTGAGTTTCAGCAGGATCGCGGGATCGCGTTTGGGCCTGCTGGGGCGGCGGACGAGCCTCATTCGGGCTTCTTTGGGCGTGTGGCCCCCTTTCTTCGCGTTGCACGCCAGGCACGCACAGACGACGTTTTCCCACTCGGTCTTGCCGTTGCGGCTCTGCGGAATCACGTGGTCGACGCTGAGTTGGTGCAGCGGAAAGTGACGCCCGCAGTATTGACAGACGCTTTCGTCCCGGGCCAATACCGCGCGACGGTTCAGGTGAAGCTTCTGCCTGGGTACCCGATCGAACGAGAGTAGCCGAATCACCCGCGGTACCTGCAACTCGAAGTTTACCGCGGCAATCCAGTCGTCCAGGGGGCGTTTGCAGTCGACCTGCAACCGACTGACCCTGCGCCAGGAGTGGAAGTCGTGGTTGGCGAACTGCCCGTCTTCGACATGGATCACCTCGGCCCGCTGGCAGAACAGCATCGCGATTGCCCTGCGGACGCCGACGACGTGGACGGCCATGTAGAGTCGGTTGAGCACCAGCACGCTGGCGTGCAAGGCTCCGTTGGTGTGCGTAGGGCCTGCGACGGAGTCGTTGGTCGACGGACGCGGACCCCCAGCCCGTTTTCGCGGGCCGCGCGCCCTGGCCGTGCAATGTATGTTCGTCCGAACCACCGGCATTTACACACCTTGATGGTTATCCGGCGATGGACCGGGTCCATGCCGCAACACTGTTGCTTCTGCCGTACTTGCCCGAAGCATATATTCTAGCGAATCCGCTTTCTCGATGCCATACCCGGCGGATTGGGGCGTCAAACGGGCCCTATCGCGGCAAAAAGGGCAAAAAGAAACCGTTCTGAAGAAAAAAATCGCCTTGAGACGCCTTGCCCCCGCACGGGGCAACCCGTTAGGATGGAAATGTCGGCGGACGGTCGCGCGACAGTTTCGCGCGGCGGTTTCGTGCGACGAACGGTTTGCCGAGTGTGCTGCAACCGGGACTATCTTGCACTAACAGGGGAGTGGTCGAATGATTCGGTACTCATGCGATATTTGTAAGCGGGATCTCGACCCCGATCAAGATCTCCGCTACGTCGTCAGGATGGAGGTTTTCGCGGCGATCGATCCGGCGGCCGACGACGACGAGGACCGGGATCACCTCCAGGAGATCCAGGACATTCTCGAACGCATGGAAGACACCGAAAACGATCAGATCGGCGAGGACGTTTTTCAGCAGTTGCGATTCGACTTGTGTCCGGAGTGCCGCAAGAAGTTCCTCAAAGATCCGCTGGGACGCGATATCGCCAAAGTTTTCGGGTTCAGTGCAAATTAAGCGGTCGTAGCCACGAGCGGCTCGCCTATGGATAGGCCGCGGGGTATTGCCTTCTTCTTATGACTCGACGCAGACGATCCACTGCATTGCGCCACTTTTCCCGGCGGCCCCAGAACACGCTGATCGTTGTTGTCCTGCTGTTGATCGTGGCGGTGATGCGGTGGTGGCCGCCCGAAGTTGAGCCAGAATTCCAGGGCGAACTCCAAGAACGCGTCTATCGGGTCCAACGCGTCATCGACGGCGACACGCTCGTGTTGGTCAACGGTGCCAGAATTCGCTTGATCGGCGCCGACACGCCGGAGACCTACCGGGCGAACGAGCCCTACGGACCGGAGGCGACCGAATTCACGCGCCAATTCGTTTCCGGCGGCGAAGTGCGGCTGCAATTCGACGGCCGACGCAAGGACAAGTACCAGCGCTTCCTGGCACACGTCTGGGTGAACGACGAGATGTTGGCCGAAGAGTTGATCCGTGCCGGACTGGCCGAAGTGACCGACTATCCCTACTCCGCTGCGGTCAAGCAGCGACTCAAAACGCGCCAGCAGGAGGCAAAGGCCGCCGGACGCCGTATCTGGTCACACTGACAGGCGAGCCGCGGGGCTCGCCCCCGCGCGACTTGCCCGCGCTCCCCCCTCTGCCCTGCCACTACGGCACCGGTAAACATTCGCCCAACCCGTGGTCACACTCGCCAGTGCGTGTTTTCGAGGGCGATTGTCCACGGTCTGGCGACCGTAGCTACCCCCCCCCTGCCCTGCCCCGTCCAACTTGTGGCCCAATGCCCGGTGCGGTAAACTGGGTCGTTTACCACCACCGTCATCGAGCAAATCGGAAAAACAAGTGAGCGACAACCACACACTCAAGGTCGCCGTGATCGGCGGCGACGGGACCGGGCCGGAAGTGGCTGCCGAGGGAGTCAAGGTGCTCCGTGCGATCGCCCAGTCGGAAGGCATCGCCTGCGAGACGCAGGATTTCGATCTCGGGGGCGAACGCTACCTGAGGACGGGCGAGATCCTGCCGGAAAGCGTCTTCGAGGAACTGGCCGGATTCAGCAATATCCTGCTCGGAGCGGTCGGCCATCCCGATGTAGCACCCGGCATCCTCGAGAAAGGACTCCTGTTGGACTTGCGGTTCCGACTCGACCAGTACATCAACCTCCGGCCAGTGCAACTCTACCCGGGCGTTGAAACACCGCTGGCGGGCAAGACACCCGACGATATCGATTTCGTCGTCGTCCGCGAGAACACCGAGGACCTCTACGCCGGCATGGGCGGGTTCCTGAAGAAGCACACGCCGGACGAAGTCGCCATGCAAACGGCCATCTATACGCGCAAGGGCTGCGAGCGGTGTATCCGCTGGGCCTTCGAGTACACCCGTAAGCGGAACATGCGAAAGCGGCTGACGCTGGTGGCCAAGACCAACGTGTTGACCTACGGCCACGATCTCGTGTGGCGGACGTTTCAGGACGTTGCCAAGGAGTATCCGGACGTCGAACCCGACTACAACCACGTCGACGCCTGCTGCATGTGGATGGTAAAGAACCCCGAGTATTACGACGTGATCGTCACCACGAACATGTTCGGCGACATCATCACCGACCTCGGCGGGATCATCCAAGGCGGGATGGGCGTGGCGGCCGGCGGCAACATCAACCCCGAGCCGGGCGGCACCAGCATGTTCGAGCCGATGGGTGGCAGCGCGCCGAAGTACACCGGCAAGGCCGTCATCAACCCGATCGCCACCATCGCCGCAGTCGCCATGATGCTCGAACAGTCCGGCCACGAGAAGGCCGGCCAGCGCGTCAGCCAGGCCATTCGAACGGTAACCGGCACCAAGATGAAGAGCCAGGCCGCCGGCAAGATGGGCTACAGCACGAACGAGGTCGGCGATCTCGTCTGCGACGCGTTGTAGTCAAACATTTAGCACTCGCCAACCTATTTAGCCCGCCGTGAATACACGGCGGGGAAAC
>JABMRB010001234.1 GCA_013202865.1 Candidatus Nealsoniibacteriota bacterium
CGCGGCCGTCGTTGAGCAACTGCGGATAGTTCGTGTGTACCTGGTCGAAGCTCAGCCGGCGCAGGTACTTCCCGTCCTTGTTGCACGTATAGAGATTGCTCACCTCGGTCCACCAGCAATCGACGATCTGCACGCAGCGGGTCGAGTTGAACAGGATGTCGTCGTTGGGCAGGTAGATCCCCTCGTAGTCGGCGTGCCCCAGCCCGTCGGTCAACTGGCGGATGTCCCCGCTGGCGACGTTCATCTCGTAGAGGTGGTAGTCGTCTTCCCGATCGGATCGCTTCCACGAGAAGAGGATTCGCTTGCCGTCGAAGGAAACGTCCGGATCGCGGATCACGCTCTTGTCGTCCTCGATCAGCGTGCGGACCTTGCCGTAAAGGCCGTCCATTTCCAGGATGCACAAGGCGGTGCCCGGCTTGAAGTGGCGTTCGGCCTGCGCGTCGGAGAGTCCCTCGGTGTAGGCGTAGTGCGAGCCGCCCATATTGTAGTGTTTCGCGAAGACGATCTTCTGCGCCACTTTCTTCAACGCTTGCAGCCGCGCGGTACGTCTGAGTTCGCAGGCCTTGACGTAGAGCGCCTTCCAGCGCGGATCGTTACCCGGCTTCTTCTCGCCGACCAGGGCGTCCATTTCAGACTGTAACGGCTTGGCGGCGCCGGCAGAAAGCTCTTTCAAGACCGTCTCGACCATCCGGGTCTCGGCCTCGGCATTGCCGCCGTTGGTGAAACACTGGCCGATCTCCTTGCCGTGGTCCTGAAGCATCCAGTCGTTGACGATCAGGTCCTTGGCCGCCGCTTCGGCAACCTGCTCGCCGCGGCACGGTGGTGCGCCCGCAATGCCGGCCGACAGGATGGCAACCGCGCAAATCAACAAAGCGATTTGGGTAACTTTCATCGTCGTTCACTCCTGATGGGGATTCTAGTATCGACAGGTAGGCATTCAGTATACCTCACGGCCCGATCGGGGAAAAGGGCAGCGGAAAATGCAGAATGATGAATAACGCAACGTGGTTGTCTTATCCAAACTGCCGCTTGCGGCTTAGCAGCCTGTCTACTTCACCTTGGGGAAGGCCTTGGCCGCCGCGAGCAACTTGGTGACGATTTCCGGATGCTCGGCAGCGACGTTCTTCTTTTCGCCGATGTCCGATTCCAGGTCGTAGAGTTCCACGGCGCCGGAGCCCTTGTCCTTGACGTAGCCGTAGAACCGCTTTCGGTCGGGTAGTATCAGCTTCCATTTTCCTTGGCGCACGCCGTGCAGTTCGTTCTGACAGAAGTAGTAGAACTTGTCTCGGGCCCCCGCTTCATTCTTACCGAGCAGCAAGGCGGTCTGATCTACGCCGTCGATAATTCGATCGTCCGGCACGTCGTAGCCGGCTAGCTTGGCGAAGGTCGGCATGAAATCCAACGTGGAGAAGATGGCGCCGCTGGTCCGGCCTGCCGGCACGTGGCCCGGCCAACGGACGATGCACGGCACGCGGAGCCCGCCCTCGTAGGTCGAACCCTTGCCTTCGCGCAACGGACCCGACGAACCCCATGCAATGGCCCCGTTGTGCTTGCGCCTTAGCGGTTCCTGCATGTTGTTCCAGGGCCCGTTGTCGGTGGTGAAGATCACGATCGTATTGTCTCGCAATCCGAGCCGGTCGATCGCGTCGAGCAGGCGGCCCGTGTGAAAGTCGATCTCTTCGACGCAATCGCTATAGAGCCCGCCGGCGGACTTGCCCTTGAAGTCGGGCGAGGCATCGATCACCGAGTGGACCATCGTATGCGCAAGGTAAAGTAGGAACGGCTTGTCCTTGTTCGCCTCGATGAACTCGATGCCCTTGTCCGTATAGCGCCGGGTCAGGCTCGCCATGTCCCGGGTGTTGCCGATCGCGTCGTTGTTCTCGTGGAACCGGACGCCGCCGCCGTCGTTGGCTCCCAGGGTTCCCCAATAGGAATCGAACCCTTGATTGTTGGGCATCCGCTCGATGATCGGTTTGCGGTTCGAGACGTCCCACTTGCCCACGCAGCAGGTCTTGTAGCCGACTTTCCGGATGAGTTCCGCCAGCGTGATTTCGCTCTCCGGCATACTCCACCCGCGGCTGCGGATCGGATACCGGCCGGTCAACAACGCCGACCGCGACGGACCGCATACCACTTGCGCGTAGAAGTCGGTGAACCGGGTCCCCTCCTCGGCCAGCTTATCAATCCTGGGCGAGCGGATCGTTTCCGACCCGTAGCAACCCAGATCGCCGTATCCTTGATCGTCCGTAAAGACAATGACGAAGTTAGGCCTCGGGGCCGGCTCCGCCGATTGCGTGCAGAGCGGACTAGCGGCCAGCAGGACCACGATGGTCAAAGCAAACAGCGAGATTCTGGTTTTCATGTCATCTTTCCCTGCCGCTTGCGGCTGTTGTAACTCGTTTCTACTTCAAACGGGCGATCGTGCCACCGCTGTCCCTATTCGAGGTGGCCACGTACTTGTCGTTCCAGCTTACGGTATCGCCGGTGAACTCACCGTAACCGATATGCACGAACTTGCGATGGCCGACCCGCGTCCAGTCCCAACTCGCGAGCCCTTCGAACCGCATCACGCCGCCGATCACGGGCCAGACCGATTCCCTCGATTTTGCCGCCGCTGCAAAAGACGACCTTCCCCTGCGGAACGACGCATCGGTGTACGTCCTGCTTCTTCAGTCTGGCCGCTTGTGCCTTTTGTAGATCCATGACGACGAGGATATTCACCATGTAGTCGCGATACGGCAGCGTGGCGAGCCCCAACTCTTCGGCGCTGACGCAACCTTGCACGCCGGCCGCTGCAATGGCCTTATTGAACTGGGCCAACTCCTCCGCATTGCCGGCAATGGCATGGACCAGCCAGTCGCCACTCTTACCAAGATCGGCAGCAAGGGCAGGCGCCGCCGCATCGCCACAACCGACGACAACGACCAGGCCGCTCTTACTTTCGACGGAGTTCAAGATCTCTTCGGCCGTCGTCGCCGCAAAGACCGGCCCCGCGGCGAGAACCGCAAAGCACATCAACGCAAAGAGAAAGGTCCAGAAGCTCCTGCTGACGGAATGGGTCATGGTCGGGTGCTCCTGTGTCGGTGTGACGCGGGGGGAGAGTTGTAGCTGGAGACCGTCATGCTAGCAGATTGGCGGGGTTCTGTCTACTTCGGGTTTTGAGGAGGCCGACGGGAAGTATCTTCGGTCGCTGCGGCATTTCTGCTATACTATTAGCGAGGAGAACTGACATGCAGACCTACACTTTCACCCTGGTCCTGTGCGATCAGGCCGAGGTGACCGAAGGCCTGGCTGAAGCACTGGCCGCGGCCGGTTGTCACGCCGCGTGGGTCAAGATCGAGACGCAGGACCTCGTGGGGGCGGCGTCGGATTGAGCAACGTCCGACTCATCGAAGCGCTGAACCTTCCTCCGTCTCCTCGGGACTTGGGCCATCGCACGGGGGACTGCGAATTGCTAAGCCGCAAGCGGCCGTCATTCATCATTCTGCATTCATCATTCTGCATTCCCCCCCACCTCATACGCCCCAGTCGACTGATGCGGCACTAGCGGCCAGCGGTCGGTTCGGAACGGGTAGGCCGGTAACTCGCGACCGTTCATCAGCCCGCCGGTCGGCAGATTCGACCAGCCGTAACGAACTGCCACCGGTTCCGGTACGTCGTCGTGCCAGACCACCACACTGTTCGTGCCGCCGTCGACGCGCACCCGGGCATGGTGAAACTCCTGATCGCCCCCGGCGATGTAGAATCCGCGCTCGTCGTCCTCATCCAACCGCAGTCCTCGGCTGGTGCCCTCCTCGAACGTGACGATCACCTTGCCATCGCGGATCTCCATCGACTGGTAGACCGGGCCTCGCCACTCGAGCGGCTTGTCGGATCCGCTTTGCTTGACGCCGTAGACCTCGGCCAAGGCCCAACGTGCCGACCGCCCGCCGACCGGCAACTTGCGAGCCGGATGAATACTGCCGTTGGAGTTCGTGTCGAACGTGACGATCAGGCCCGTGTTCTCGGTCCGCCGCCATGTGTTGAACTGCACTTCGCGGACGATGTTCGTGTGATGGTTCATGTCGTAGGTCATGCTGCGGCGGTTGCTCCAGCCGGCGATCTGAATAATGCCAAACGGCAGCAACTCGTCGCCAAACGCCTTGCGCCAATCGGCAATCACGGCCGGAAACGTCTCGGGGAACGGCTTCCAACTGACACCGAACGAGTTGTTCTCGCCCTGGTAGAACAAGACGCCCCGAATCGTCATCCGGTCCAGCGGCACGATCATCCCGTTGTACATGCCGGCCGGCTGTCGCTTGGTTGCCGGACTGGTGTAGGCGTCGCGGTTCGGCCGACGAGGTTCCCGCTCCCCTTCGGCCCGGGGCTTATCCGCCTGCTGCTGCCAGGTCTTCAAATCGGCCTCGTACCGCTGCTTCGCTCCCTCTTCGCGGCCGCCATCGTTCCACGCCTTCATCGCCGTCTCGAAGGTGTCGAAGTACGGCTTCATCTCGGCAAACGGCCGCATGGTCTCTTTGGAGACCCAATGCTGCGCCATCGTGCCGCCCCAGGACGTGTCGATCAGCCCGACCGGCACCTTGAGCCGGCGATGCAACCGGCGGGCGAAGTAGTAGCCCACGCCCGTGCAGTTCTCGACCGTCGCCGACGTGCAATTGCGCCAGTTGCCCTCGGCGTGCTCGGGGCTCTCGACCGGGAAATCCCGCTGCGGCTCGGGTCGCGCCACGTGCGGCAGCCGGATGTACCGCATCGCCGGATAATCGGCGCTGGCGATTTCCACGTCGGCGTCGCGCGTGGAGCGAAGCGTCCATTCCATGTTGCTCTGTCCGCCGCAGAGCCACACTTCGCCGACCAGCACGTCGCTGAGCGTGACGTTGCCGCTCTTTCCCGTAGCAACAAGTTCCCGGCCCTCGAAGCTCGGCGGCATCGATTCGAGTTGCACGGACCAGTTGCCGTCGGCGTCAGTCGTTGCGGCTTTGGTCTGATCGCCGAAGCGAACTGTAACCTTCTCCCCCGGCTCAGCAAAGCCCCATATCCTGACGGGCTTCTCGCATTGCAGCACCATGCGGTCGCCGAAAATGTTTGGCAACGTGACTTCGGACGTCGCTTCCGATGCGAGCGCAAGGGCCAGGACGGCCGTCGCGGCGATGGTACCGATGGATTGGCGTGTCGTCGTCATGGAAAGGCTCCGTTGGATTGTTTCGCCCCGAAGGTGTGGAAACGCATGTTGTACGGCAACGGCGAAGAGCGAGATGCTGGCTATTTCGGCCCGACCGGACTAGGTTTCTTCAATGCCTCGACAATCGCGCCGCCGAACAGATTCGCGAGCAAGTCGTTTCCCTTGTCCGACGTATGGACGCCGTCGTAGGTCAGGATACCTTTGCCGGCGTATTGGCCCCGTTCGTCTTTCTCCGTGTTGGCGGCCTTCAAACGGTCGAGGAAGAACTTGCGGACGTTCAGCGGTGTCGACTCGGTCTCCTTGGCGACCTTCAGCGTGATGGCCGTATACCGGTCGAGCTTCGCGTCGTGCGCGTTGCTGCCGTCGGGTTTCTCGCCAATCACCGCCAGCGACGCCAGGACAACCCGGGCGCCGGCCTTCTTGCACATCTCGACCATCGTTCGCAACCCGGCCGCGAAGTCTTCAGGGCTGGTACCCTTCTCGCCGTGCCAGACGTCGTTGACCCCGAGAAAGATCACGACCAGATCGGGCGACTCCTTCTCGATAAGCTCCTGCATCGTGCCGCCGAGATTGCCCCACGGCGATTTGCCATCGAGCACCGTAGGCACGCGCCCGCCGTTGAGCCCGTGCTGAAACAGTTTGACGTCGAGGTCCTTGGTATGCGCGCTGGCTTCCAGGGCCGCGTTGATCGTGCGGATGTAGCCGCCTTGCATGGTGATCGAGTCGCCGAACAGTGCGATCTTCGTGCCGGCCTTCAACGGCGTGCCCTCGCCGCACAGGAGCTTCAGGCCCGACGGTTCCCCGGCCACGACCGGTCGCGTCGTAGCGATCGCTACCAACGCGATCATGCTCAACGCAACAGTTTTCCAGATTCGCATGGTCGTTGTCTCCTTGTAGCCGTCTCGCTCCGCGAGACGTAGCTTCATCTCGCGGAGCGAGATGACTACTGTTCACTCTGCTTGCAATTGTTCTACCAGCAACTTCGCCGCCCGGAGCCGCCGTTGCCGGTTGTGCTCCTCGGCCTGCTTACGCATCTCTCCTCGAACCCGGCCGCTCTCGCCGCGGGCGTCCGGCCCGAAGCCGGCCTCGGGCCAGTTCCAGTTGTCCGTGCGAAAGGAGGGCACCGGCAGGATCCGCTCGTGGTGCTGGCCGTTGACGAGGTTGCCCAACGGGTTGCGTGCCCAGGCGTAACGCACGGCCACCGGCTGCTCGACCAACTCGCTGTAGACTTCGAGTATCTTGCGGTCCTCACGGTCGCGGCCCCGGTCGTCCTTGCCGACAACGGCGTACCGGACCCGGGCCGGCACGAACTGCTTGTCTTCGCCCGCCACCGCGAAGCCCGCGATCGGCCGGCCGTCGTGCGTTTGGACTACCCGGTCGAACGTGAGCACCATGCGATCGCCTTCGGATTTCGCGTCGGTGCAGATTGCGGGTTCCCAGCCCAACTCAACGTCGTACCGGGTCGCCAGCGCCCAACGTGCGATCCGTTCGCCGAGTTGCACTTTCTTGTGCGGATGATACCAGGGTACCTGCTGGTCGTAGGCACACGCGAAGCCCACGTGCGGCAGTTCGCGATACGCCTTGAACTGCGCCTCGCGGACGAACGGCGCGGCGTCGAGCATCCTCAGCTCGAAGTTCTCCAGCGTTTGTGGCGCGCCTCCCGCGGTCAGCTCGACGATTCCGAACGGCATGTTCTCATCGCGAAACGCCCCGCGCCAGTCCCGGATCATCGCCTGGAACGTCTTCGCATACAGCGAGGGCCGGGCGTCGCCCAAGGCGTTGTTGTACCCTTGATTGAAGATTGCGCCGGTAACCGAGAACCCCGCGAAAGGTGCGATCATGCCGTTGTACGACGCGCCCGGGTTGTTCCGATCGAAGGCAGGGCCGGGCCGCAGATCGTCCGGTTTCGGTTGCAGTTCTCGACCCTCCGCTTTCCGCTTCTCCGTCTCTTTCTCCCAACGCTCGATCCGTCCCTGGAGGTCCTTCTTGGGGTCCCATGCCGCGATTCGCTCGTCCCACTCGGCCAACAACGGCGCGGCTTCCGACATGGCCGCCAGCGTCGCTCGCGTCGTCCAGGCCTCGGCCGTGGTCCCGCCGACCGACGCGTCGATCAGCCCGATCGGCACCTTGCCGGCCAGGTGCAGACGCCGGCCGAAGACGTACCCGATCGCGGAGAACCGGTGTACCGTTTCCGGCGAGCAGACCGCCCAGGAGCCCTTCTTTTCGGTCTGATTCGTCCAGGCGTTGAACTCGTCGATCCGCGGGAAGTCGGTCTGCGGTTTGGGAGTCGCACCGACGGGGATCGTCAACAACCGGATCGCCGGCAAATTGGCCGAGGCAACCTCGACGTCGCCATGGTAGACGTAAGAGATCGTATCCTCCATGTTGCTCTGCCCGCCCAGCACCCAGACGTCGCCGACCAGCACGTTTTCATATTTCACCGTGTTGGCCTTGCCTTTCACCGTGAGCACACGCCCTTCGTCGCAGGCCTCCAAAGGATCCAGGTCGACGGACCACGTCCTGTCCGCCCCGGCAGCAGCAGCCTTCGTCTGCCCGGCGAACTGTACGGTCACGGCCTCGCCCGCATCGGCCCATCCCCACACCCGCACGGGCTTCTCGCGCTGCACGACCATATTGTTATCAAACACATGATGCACACGAACTTCCGCCTGCACGCAGTCGAGCAGGCAAAAGGCGACGAGCAACGGCAGGCAGGTTCGGACGGTTAGCAGTCGTAAGGTGGTCATGGGTGGGTCTCCGTTAGCGTGTATTCAAGTGGTGGCGTCAGGTCGATCAGTAGGTTTCTGGGAGTTCACCGCGTCTTCGACGCGCGAAGAAGCTCTCTTCTATACCCATTGGGCGTTCGTTGCTCGGCGGATTGAGTCGAGCCAGGTCCTCCAGGTCTTCGGGAAACCCCAGCCAGTCGTTTTGTCGTTGGGTATCTCCGGTCTCTTCAACCACCGAGAGCACCTCGATGATCATCCGCCGCTGGCGAACTCGCTCTGGACGGTCGAGTTGCAGAGTTCGCACGAGCGTGCGACCCTCCTCGTTCAGCGCCTCGATTGCTCCGTCTTCTGAAATGTGCAGGCACTCTCCATAGGCGATCGAACACGGATCCGGAATTCGCAGGTCGGTCTTCAGGCTGTTGCATCGACGGCAGACGTAGAGCAGGTTGCCGTACCGGCATTTCAGGTCTGAGCGGTCCGAAACCGGGATCAGATGATCAATCTCGAACTCGGACGTCGTTGGCCATCGCTCACGGTGCATGCACAGCACACATCGAAAGCAGAATTCATCCCGAAGCCACGGCCGGTAGCTCTCGTACGTGGTGTATCCGTCCGGACCGTGGCGCCGGACGTGCGGTGTCTGAGGATACTCGAAAGCGTCAACCATTTGCCCCGGTCACAATCTCAGCATGAAGCTGTTCGAGTTCTTTGAAATCAAACGGGTCGAGCAGGTCCGTTCGCAGGCAGGCAAGGCGCTGGAGCCGTTCCAGTTCCTCGGCTTCCCGCGGGCCGATGTCTCCTTTGACCTCACGACGGATGAGGCGACCACGCCGCCGGTTCGTTTTCGGCCAGTCGTATGTAATGTTAAGGAGATCGCGCAGACGCACTGCTCCCTTTAAGTGCCTGGGCAAGTACCGATCGAATCGGAACGGCACTCCAAGGCGTTTCCAATCGTTGAAATAGTCCAGGACGTCGCGTTCCAGCCTAACCGGCAGATCGTACAGATCAAGGACCGCCGCATCAATTCGCATGAGGAGTTCCTGTGGCGCCCCCGCGCTTTGCTCCTGGAATAGCGGTTGTTCATGGGCCTCCGCCGCCTTGAAGTACTGCCGAACCAACTCGGCCATCTGCTTGACTTGCGAGGAAGAGGCGTCGGGAACGCGGAACTGACGCATGGTTCCTTCCAGGTTGTCTCGCTTGCCCAGGTGTGAATAGGCGTAGGCATTGGCCATTGGTGAATTGACGATTGCCCAGAAGAATCCAAGAGGCAAGTCGTCCGATTTCGGCCGGACGGCGACGAAGTTCTTGCTAAACGAATGCCCCTCCTCGTCGATCAATCCCTTCAGTCGCCAGGGACCTCGACTTGTTCTAGCGTAGTTGAATAGTACCTGAGGAACGCCGCGAGTAATCCCCCATCGAGATCGATCGAGGTTTTTCTCCGACAGGTCAGCCCACTCTACTCGCGGTAGTCCGTGCAACTGAATCCCGCCGGGAAACTTGTGGAACACCGAAACGCGGCCCTTCGCCTGGTTGTCAAAGTAGAACCACTTTTCCGGAGGCACCTCCTTGCGTTTCGGCGAAAAACCGCGCCCCACATCGGCGATGTCGCACAACCGGTGTGGAAGCAGTCGCAGCGCGTTCCAGACTTCTTCGAGTTCGGGGACACGGAGATCACACTCGTCCGTGTGAAATCGAGACTCTGATACGGATCGTTCCGTCGACACGGCGTAAGATGCGCGAAACTCGTCAATACTTCGCTCGCGTACTCTGCGATATCGAACTTGATGAAGTCGTTGTCTGCGGACGCGTCTCTTGCCGATTAGGACCGCCGACTCCATGTCGGAGAACGCAAACACCTTGTCGGGGAACAGCAGGATCTCATCGAGTTCATAGTCCTTGAGCACCTCACGCCGGAGTTCCGCCGCATTGCTATGATGGAGGAACCCTTGAGGAACAACGACGCCAAAACACGAACCATCTCGCAGATTAGGCAGCGTGCGACGAAGCATCTCCGCCGTCTTATTCAGGTAGCGGCACTCGAAACCGGCCTTCTGGTATCGTGCCCGCTCTTCGGCAGAGAAGTTCGCAAACGGTGGATTTGCAAGCAGAATCGATGCGTTCTGCGACTGCCGCTTGAGGATGTTCGTCTCGAACATGTCGCCTGGGGCTAAGTCCCATCCGTCCGGATTTGGAATGTCGGCCAACGTCAAAGAGAGTCGGGCGATCTCCCTGGCAAAGGGGTCCATTTCGCAGCCGTGGATACGGCTGCGAAGGTAGGTGCGTCGGGCAGATGCCGTGGATTTCTCTTCCGGAAGCAGTTCCGTAAGCACGCGCATTGCGGCCGCGAGGAATCCGGCGTGACCGCACGCAGGCTCGAAGACGTTTCTCTTGTTCACGTCGATCTGCTCGATCCACGGAGCCAGGCGCCCGACGATGTAGTCGACCAGATAGGTCGGTGTGCTGTGCGTTCCCAGTTCGTCTCGAATTGCCTTGGTGATCATCGCATTTTCGTATACAAATGCGAGTGCCTCGGTCGTGGCGAAACGCAAGCTGGCAGAGCCCGCAATATGCGACGCCACCTCGCTGAGCGCAGGTAGTTGCGAACGATTTGCCTTGGTGGCGGGCGAACTGTGATGTTGGGCGACGCGATTGAAGACGTCTCTGACGTCGCTGAAATCAAGATCCGAGAACGTTTCGACGCCTTTATCACGCAGCATCTTGGCAGACACCATCCAGAAAACACTCTTCAGCATCCATTGGCCCTGCGAGGAATCTGGATTTCCCCATCCGAGCCGATCCTGAAGCGTGGCGTACCCCTCCTCGATCAACCGGGTCAGCGCCGTTCCCGCCTCCCGCTCGACGAGCGGCAGCAGGTCAACGTCAACAAACGGCAACCGAAGCTGTTTGTCGAATCGCGCCCACGTCTTTGCGCGATAGACCCTTTGCGGGGCAAGCTTGTCGGCGTTCTTCTGGAAGAACGCCTCCGCAGCCTCTCCACCGACCGAGCGGCCGAACCGCCGAACGGCCTTGGAACCCAGCTTCCACCATTGCATCCGATTCTGATCGCAGGTCAGAACAATCGGTGCTCCCGTTTTGCGGCAAGCGGCAACCGCGTCGGGGTCACTCGTGCCATCCAGCACGACAATACAGGCAGATCGAGCATCAAATGGCGGATGAGCGAAGGCAGCAAGCGCAACCCTTGCGCCCATGCCGAACTCAACATTCGGCAAGATGAAGCTGCGACGGTATCCACATCGTTCGATGTGCGGTCGCAACTGAGACGCGCTGAATCGTGCTGTAGGAATGGCTGCTCTCCTTGCCGGACTGTTTTCCTTCATGCATACATCAGCCGGGGCGTTCTGTCATCGGTTCGTGCCAGACCAAGTATTCGGCAACCCTTTCCCAGCCGGAATACTCCATCGATTCCACAAAGACCCGCAAGCGGCCCTAGCCACCCAGTCTACCAGATTTCGATAGGTTTGGAACAGCAGTTCTCGGTTGAAGCAGCGCTTGTCGGAAGGGGGCTTCGTCAAATCAGGCAGTCCGTAACCAGACCTCGCGGCTCGACCTCAGCCACCCTACGGCAAAACCACAAACCCCGGCATGTCGGCGCGGGGGCGCTCTTTGAGCAACTTGCGGATCGGCTCGAAAGTTTCCAACAGCTTCTGGTAGTCGGGATCTTTGGTCGACTTGAAGACGGGCTGGCCGCATCGCTCGGTTCCGCCGGCCGCTTTGGCTAGCGGGGCGAGCATGAAGTTGTTGTTTTGCGGCTCGAGCATCCGCGTGTAAAACTTCCGCGGCACGCCCTGCTTGTGACACGAGACACAGCGACGCGCGGCAACCTCGGCAAGCGTCGCGTCGAGTTGCTCGGGCAACATCCGCCGGCTGCCTAGCCGGCGCTTGTGGTTCGACGACGACGTGCCGTAGTAGGGCACGTTCAGATCGAGCCACAGGTAGACCTTCCGCCGGTCGGCGTCGGGCACGTCGACCATCGGCTTGCCGTCCTTGTCGGGATGGCCGCTGCGAATGATCTCGGCGAGCTTGCTGGCCGGACTGCCCCAACGTCGGGGTTCGATCTCCAGGACGTTATGCCCGGCCCCGTTGATCGTCCAGATCCATTCGGCGTACGGGCTCATGCCGCGCGTGGCGTCGCCGCCCGGGCCGACCGGGCTGCCGTGATGGATCCAACCGTTCTCGGACTGGGTGCCGGTGCGTGCCAGGATGTCGTACGAGACGTTGAAGAAGTCGGTCTTGTCGCCTGTCATGTCGACGTTGCCGGGCTGCTCGCGCTCGTTGTGGCACTCGATGCAGTTTCGGTCGAAGACCGGCTGCACGACGTGATCGTAACTGAACCCGGCCACTCCCCACTCGGGCTCCGTCAGTTTCTGAGGCCTGCCGCGCATGGCCAACTGGCCCACGGAACGCGACACGACCGAGTTGCGATCGGCGTGACAGCCGACACAGCCCTGCACCTCGCCCGGCATCAGGTGCGTGAAGCTTCGCATCCGCTGCAGCGCCCGGCCTTCGGCGTCGAGTGCCATGAAGTAGATCGGCACTTCGGAGGGGACATTGAAGGCGGCCGACCCGTTTTCGTTCACGTCAGCAAAGCCCCAGAGCTTCTTGGGTGCGTAGGTCGCGCCGCAGGAAACCAGCGGGAACTGGAACCCGAAGACCGCGATATTCCGCATGTGCTTCCCGTCGGGCGTGAAGTTGTTCTGCGGCGAGTGCGTGCTCTTTTCGATCTCCTGCACCACGGCGATCTGTTTGATCTCGCCACGCTTGACGTGCGGCTCGAGCCCGTTGTAAACGTCCTGCATGAAGACCGTGGCCCAGGCCCCCGAGACGCTGCCGTCCTCGGGCATCACGACCGACCGATCCATCGTCGTGCCGGTAAGCACCGGGGGCGTCGGCGTCGTGCGAATCGGCTGCGCGCTGTAGAAGCCCATCCCGTCTTGCGGTTGCAGGAGCGTCACGACGTTGGCGTCGAAGTCGCGGAGTTGCAGGGCCCCGTTGTTGGCGACGAGGAGCTTGTCGTCGCCTAAGGCAAACGGTTTTTCGTACGGGCCGCGCAACCCGTTGCCGTACACGCCGCTGTACCGATAAAGGTCGATCTCGGGCGACAGGTTGGTGACGGCCTCTTTGGCGTTGGCGCCCTTGGCCGGGTCGATCAGGACGATTCCACCCCGGCACGGCCCGTTGTGGTTGGTCGCCGTGGCGACGATCATTTTCGTGCCGGGAACCGGCTGTGCGTCCATGAACGTACCGGGCGCCAGAACCCGGTTGCCGTAAAAGCCCGACAGGGCGGTGCCGTCGGGGTTGATCGCCCAGAGGCTCTGGATCGGACAGGCCGCCCGATCGACGTATTCCCAGCGCGTATAGATGACCCGCCCGTCGTTCAGCACCGAGGGGGTGAAGTCCATTAGGTAATTGGAGGAGAGCCGCTTCTGGTTCTTCCCGTCGCGGTCCATGCGGTACACCACCGGCGAAGTGACCACGTAGCAATAGGCGTAGGCCGGTTTGCGGTCGGAGATAAACACGATCCCGCCGTCGGGCAGCCAGGCCGGATCGAGGTTGTTGTACGTGCCGTCGGTGAGTTGTTTCAGGCCGGTGCCGTCGATATTGATCGTGAAGACGTGGTAGTTGCTCGCTTCGTCCTTGTAGCACGAGATGTCTTCGATATGGGCGACCGGGTTCGAGCCGACGTGTCCGCCACGCCGCAGCGCAAAGGCCACTTCCTTGCCATCGTACGACAGATCGGCCGTGGTGATCATACCGTCACCCGCGTCGAAGATACACTTGAGTTCGCCGCCCGTCTCGCTGGGCGAGAAGACGTACAGCCCGCCGCCGGGGCGAAACCCCTCGACGTGATAGACGTAGACGTGCGAGATATTCAGCGGCTTGCGTTTCACCAGCAGGATGTCCTTGAACCCCATCTTGCCGTCGAGCAAGTCACGTCGCATCGCCCGGGCCGCGGGCGTCTTCTCTTGTGGCGGAATCCGCATCTCGGCCAACTGCTTCTCGGTCACCGGCGCGGCGAACACGGCGATCTCTGCCGCCCCGGGGTTCGGCGAATTGGGGTGCGAGGAGAGGAACTCGATGCGAATCGTGCCGACCTGCTGTTTCGGGAAATCGATCCGCTGCGGTCCGCGACGATGCTCCAGCGTGCCGCGCGTCACCGGTTTTACGTCGTCGTTCAGATAGACCTCGTAGTCCTTGAAGCACTCCAGCAAATCGCTGGTCACCCGGGCGTAGTAGATAATCTGGGCCGCCTCGACCGGTTTGTCCCACTTCAGTGTGAACTGCCCCGTCTGCTTCCCCTTGACCGCCCAGTCGCTGTCCTGGTGGAACCCCGACGGGGCGCTGCCGCCGACGGCCATTTCCGCCCGGTATTCACTGCTGAACTCGCTGTCGGCCGAGACTTTCGCTTTCGGAGCGAGGTTCTCGGGCCCCGCGGCGCACGTCACGGCGGCGAGAAACAGACAGACCATAGCCCAACCAACCGCGCGTGTCGTTAGTCTGCTTCGCATTTTCGACTCCCTGTGAAACTTGTCAAACGGGACGGTTCTTTCTTGTTTTCGTGGTGCAGGCGTCTCGGCTGCACTATACCACATTTCGTAGGGTGCGTGCAACGCACCACGGTACGCCGGAAGTGGTGCGTTGCACGCACCCTGCAACTGCTGCGATATTCATCCAGATAAAGCCCGATCTTCTCAAACGGAACACCCACGAACGAATAATGACCGTGCGACCTCGATCACGATTCGCTTTCGTTTGGACATAACGCTCTCCCGTTGAGGTTGTACCAAACTCCAGCACATCAATCACGCTCAATGTCCAACTGAGGCGAAGTAAATTGTACCACACGCAAGTCGGAAATGACACATCGACTCGGTAACGACAGAAAGCGGACGTGGGCTGCTTCTCAAGAGTCGATCCATCTGTTATGCTCTACGGATACGGTTCCAGCCAATACCACTCGATCCCCCCGATTCTTCGTAGCCCCGTAAAGAGAGCCCGCCATGAAACATCTTCAGAATTGCCTCCTACTGTCGATCGTTTCCCTGCTGTCGCTGGTCGGATTCGGCAGGGATGCGTCGGCTGAGGATCCCGTCGCACCGATCCGCGTTCTGATCCTGACCGGGCGGAACAATCACAATTGGAAGGCAACCACGCCGATGCTTCAGAAGGTGCTCAGAGCATCCGGCAAGTTCCAGGTCGACACCACCGTCCCGCCGCAGGGCCTGACCCGCGAGAACCTGAATAACTACGATGTGATCCTCAGCGACTGGAACAGTTGGGGAGGCGGCTCCCAAGAGGCGGAAGCCGCCTGGACTGCCGAAACGCGCCGAGCCTACTTGGACTTTGTGCGGGGCGGCAAAGGGCACGTCACGGTTCACGCCGGCGGCAGCTCGTTCTACAAGGACTGGCCCGAGTACCGCAATGTGTCGCTGGCGTATTGGAATCTGGGCGTCACCGGCCACGGTCGTCAACACGAATTCAAAGTCCGCATCGACAAGCCCGACCATCCTCTCACGGCCGGCCTGGAGGAATTCACGATCCGGGATGAGTTGTGGAACAAACCGGGAGTTGTCCAGCAGGCGACCGTCTTGGCGTCGGCCTACTCCGACAAGCAACAAGAACCTGGCGGCACAAACCAGTGGGAACCATCCGTGGTCACGGCGACGTACGGACGGGGGCGTTGTTTCGCCACCCTGCTTGGACACGACGCCAAGATCATGGAGAACGAAGGCTTTCAGCAACTCCTGATCCGCGGCGTCCAGTGGGCGGCCACGGGGAAGGTGGTTTCAGCCGTTACGCCGGACGCCGAGTAATGCGGGGCAGGTTATGTTTTCGGTATACGCGACGGAGAATTCGCCGTTGATCATGTCATTCCACCCCTGGAACCACACCACTCGGGCCAGTTCCAGTTCCTTGCCTTTGAGTTCGGGGAAAAGTGTCTGGTAATTCTCCCACACGTTCTTCACCTCACCGAGCATGTCGCGGTAAGCGAACCCATACATGCTCTTGACGCCGCCAATCTCAGGAGGCATAATCGCTCCCGGCTCTGGAGGTGTCTCGCCTGCGAGCCGAAAGGGAACGGATTATGACGCCATGGGCCGGGATGCTGAGGATCTTAGGACGCCGCCGCTCGGCTTCTCGCAAGATCCGTAGCCGTGCTGTTGCGTCCGGTCGCCGTCTGGCCGTCGAGTTCTTGGAAGACCGCCGGTTACTCGCCGGCTGGGGTTTTGGGATCGGGGGAGACGGCGACGATCGGGGGCATGATCTGGCGGTGGATGCGGCCGGCAACGTGCATGTGTGTGGCGTGTTTCAAGAAACGGTCGATTTCGATCCGGGCCAGGATGCGGTGCGACTGACCAGTCGGGCCGACTCCGATGGATACGTGGCCAAGTACGACCAGGACGGCCAGTTCGTGTACGTTGCCCAGATCGAAGGCACCGGCAACGTGCGGCCCCAAGGCATTGCGACCGACGCGGCCGGTGGGGCTTACGTGGCCGGTTGGTTTAAGGAATCGGCTACCTTCGGCAGTACGGTACTCGAGAGCCGGTCGTCGTCGCTGGATATCTTCGTCGCCAAACTGGACGATGCAGGGAACTACTTGTGGGCCGTCGGGTTCGGCGGGCCTGCCGACGACATGGCCGCGGAGATCGCCGTCGATGCGGTCGGCGGCGTTTACGTGACGGGCTACTTCAAGGAAACCGTCCCGTTCGGCGATACCGAACTGGTAACCTCCGGAAGCGGAGATAAGGACGTTTTCGCGGTGAAGCTCGACGCGGCCGACGGGACCGTTCGCTGGGCTCGGCAGATGGGCAGTGCGGCCGGCCAGTCGGACTACGGCCTGGCGATTGCGGCGGGCGACGGGCATCTCTATCTGGCAGGGACGTTTGACGATCCGGACGGAAACGGTGTACACTTCGGCGACACGCGGCTGATCGGTGCGGGCATGCTCGACGGCTTCGTAGCCAAGCTCGACGCGAGCGACGGGACGTTTCTCTGGGCGGAGCGGATCGGCGGCGAAGATCGAGATCAGGTGAGTGACATTGCGCTCGGCACCGACGGAAGCCTTACGTTGACCGGCGAATTTCGGGCGGCAGCCGACTTCGGGCCGCACGTGCTTGAAGTTGCAGAGGCCGACGGTTCGGACGCCGACGGCTTCGTGACGCGGATCGACGCCGATGGGAACTTCGTCTGGGCAAAACAGTTCGGCGGGCTGGGCGCCGATGCGGGCAGCGAAGTCAGCACGGATGCCGACGGAAACGCTTACACGATCGGCTACTTCCATCAAACGTGCGACGTCGATCCGGGGCCAGTCACGGTCCAGCTTGCCGCTACGTACAGCGCCGACGCGCTTATACTGAAACTCGACGCCGCGGGCAACTACGTCTCCGTCTGGCATCTCCCCATACCGGACGGCATGGCTGAGTCGCTCCTTACCGGGATCGACGTGGACGGAGCCGGTAACGTGTACGCGGCGGGGCGATTCGCGGGGACGGCTCCACTGCCGAATGGGCCGCTCACGGCCGAAGGTCTGTTCGACGCGTACGTTCTGAAGCTGGTGGATGACAACGGCCGCCCGAGTGCCGTCGACGATGCCTTTACGGTGGCCGGCGGCGCCACCTTGGAGATCCCTGCACCCGGCGTATTGGACAACGACGAGGATCCCGAAAGTGCTCCTCTGATGGCCGTTCTGGTGAGCAATTCTTTGCTTGCCCGGTCGTTCCAATTCGGCTTCGACGGGTCGTTCGTCTACGCGGCGCCGTACGCTTCCGGCATCGACACGTTCACTTACAAGGTGAGCGACGGCCAGGCCCATTCGACGACGGCCACGGTTACGATTACCGTGACGCCGGGCGCGACCATCGCCGGTCGGCACGTGTTCTACAACAACTCGGCGTTCGACGGCAGCAGCGCGATGGGCGATCCGTTGGATGACGCTGCCGTTGCGGACAAGGAAGCCCTGGCGCCCGGCAGCGTGGCGACGTTCGCCAATTACACCAACTATAGCCGCGGTATCAACGGTCTGATGGTGGACGTCGAGGGCCTTTCGCCCGAGATCACGCCCGGGGCCGCCGACTTCGAGTTCCGCGTCGGCAACGACGACGACCCGGCCGGCTGGGCCCCGGTGACGGCCGAGCCGACCGTCACGCTACGCAGGGGCGCCGGCACGGGTGGGTCGGATCGGGTGACCGTCATCTGGAACGACGGCGCGATCCGCAACACGTGGCTGCAAGTGACCGTCAAAGCCGCCGGGCTGGAGATGGCCGACGACGACGTGTTCTACTTTGGCAACGCGGTGGCCGAGGCGGGTGACTCGGAGATCGACGCCAAGGTGACCGCCGCCGATCTGCTGTTGGCGCGAAACAACCCGCGCGATTTCCAGGCAGAGACGTTGGTTGATTTTCCGTTCGACTACGACCGCGACGGCCAGGTCGACGCCACCGACGTGTTGTTGGCCCGGAACAACCGGACGAGTTTTCTCGACGCCTTGCAGTTGATCGACCTTTCGGCGGCCGGTGCCATCTCGGCGGCCGAGTTGGCTTGGCTGGCCGAGTTCGAGGCGACGGATCGGGACCGAGAATCGGGTGCGGATGCCGTCGATGCATTGTTTGCAACGTTCGTGGAGTAGGGGGGATTGGGGATTTGGGATTGCTAAGCCGCAAGCGGCATCCCACGTTTGTCATTCGTACTTCGGCATTTCCTATGCAATATCTGATTGGAACCGATGAGGCCGGCTATGGACCGAACTTGGGGCCGTTGACGATCTCGGTTTCAGTTTGGCGGGCGCCGGTGGGGATCGACGGCGAGGATCTTTATCGGCGGCTGGAAGATGTGATCGTGCGGACGCCGCGGGAGGTCGCTGCCGCCGCGATGGCTCGCTTGGCTGTGGCCGACTCGAAGAAGCTGTATTCGCCGGGCAAGGGATTGCGACATCTCGAACGCGCGCTCTGGGCGGCCATGGCGGTGCTGGGGCGACGGCCGGAAACGTGGTCTGCCGTGTGGGATGCGCTCGACCCGGAGGCGGGCGATCGATTGCAGAAGATTCCCTGGTACGCCGACTACGACTCACCCGTTCCGATCGACGCGGAGCGGGACGAGTTGGCTTCGCTCACTGCGGCGTTGGCCGACGGTTTGGCTGCCGCGGGAGTTGAACTGATCGACTTGCGTAGCCGGGCCGTGTTTCCTGAAGAGTTCAACGACCTGCTCGTGCATTACGGAACAAAAGGGGCGGCGCTTTCTCATTTGACGCTCGGTCTGGCCGCCCGCGCGATCGAACCGCTGGGGGCAGCGCCCGTGGCGGTGGTTTGCGATAAGCACGGCGGGCGGAACCGGTACGCGGAGCTGCTCGCCGAGCACTTTCCCGACCCGTTGATCGAGATTCACGGCGAGGGCCGGCAGCGGAGCATCTACCGGTTCGGGCCGTCGGATCGCCGGATCGAGTTCCGGTTCTGCACGAAGGCCGAGTCGTATATGCCGGTGGCGCTGGCGTCGATGGCGTCGAAGTATCTTCGCGAACTGGCGATGCGGGCGTTCAATGCGTTCTGGTCGTCGCACGTACCCGATCTGCGCCCGACGGCCGGCTATCCGGCCGACGCCAAGCGCTTCAAGCGCGACATCGCCGCCGCCCAGGAGCAGTTGGGCGTTGCCGAGGAGGTGCTTTGGCGGGTGAAGTGAGTGCTAGCAATGCTGGCAGTGCTGTTTACAACGATTGTGTAAACTTTACCATCTGGCAGCGCCGCGAGGCGGTCACGGTTGGGAATCATTTCGACGGCATTCATGCGGATTTTCGGCTTGCGGCTTAGCCGTGTCGTACGATACACTGCTCGGCCGCCAGCGACTGTCACCCGAAAACGGCCGGGCCGTCGCGATTGGCACGCTAGTTGCGTCTCTATCCCAGCGACGGGCACCGCACAAACGGGCACAAGTAAGGAAACGACGATGGTACTTCTCGCAATCGGCATGATGCCCCTGATGATGTTGGCGGCCGCGGTGATCGTGCGTCCGTAGGTGTGCTGCCCCCGGGTGTATTCACCCGGGGCTAAATACGGTACCCCGGGTGTATTCACCCGGGGCTAAATACGGTACCCCGGGTGTATTCACCCGGGGCTAAATAGACTGGGGCGGGGGAATTGGCTTTGGGCTCTGGGCGTGGTTGGCGTATACTGGCGGCGAACTTGCGGGATTTGGGTACCAGCGAGGAGCCGGTGTGAGCCAGGATAAGCCGTTTCGTTTCTTTCCGGACGCTTATCGCGGACGGCAGTTCAAGCCGACGATTATTCTGCTGAGTTCGTTGCTGTTGACGCTCGTCTGGTGGTACTTCGGGCGGTTCCGGTTCTACGACGCCCATTTGGCCGACCGGTTGGCTGCGTGGTTCGACCCGCGGACGATGCGGGCCGTCTATACCTACGGCAATGGTTTCCTGCTGCTGGGCGTGGTGCCGGCACTGATCGTCAAGCTGGTCTTTCGCGAGAAGCTCTCCGATTACGGCGTACAACTCGGCGACTGGCGGCGGTGGCTGCCGACGTTTCTGTTGCTGGCGCCGTTGTTCGTCGCGGCGGCCTACGCCGGTTCGCGGATGCCGAAGGTGGTCGAATACTACCCGGTCGACCGTGGTGCGGGAGATTCTTACACGGCGTTCGGCCTGCACGCGGCCACCTACCTGTTGCTCTACATGGCGTTCGAGTTCCACTACCGCGGATACATGCAGTTCGGTCTGCGCGACTCGCTCGGCGGGATCAACGCGCTGCTGGTGCAAGTGACCGCGTGGACGCTGATCCATCTCGACGTAGCCAAGCCGGCCAACGAGACGTTCGGGGCAATCATGTGCGGATTCCTCTGGGGCATCATTGCGTTTCGCACGCGATCGATCTTCTGTGGGCTGTTGCTGCTTTGCCTGCTGGGGATCTCGCTGGATCTGTTCATAGTGTGGGAGAAGTTGCATTAGTCCGTCAGCGCGGGGTCGCCACACGATGTAGGGTGCGTGAAACGCACCACCGCATATTGGTGGTGCGTTTCACGCACCCTACGGGCGTTGCCTCGGGCGTCCGGTTGTGGTAGAGTGCGGGCAACGATACAAGAAGGGAGAGACGCAAATGAACCAAATGCAGTCGTCGGGCAGTTCGCGGAGTTACGTATTGAGATGCGCCGTCGTTGCGGCGTTGGCCGGGTTCCTGTTCGGGTTCGACACGATCGTGATTTCCGGGGCCGAACAGAGAATTCAAACGATATGGCGGCTGGACGGCGGCATGCACGGTTGGTGCATGAGTGCGGCGCTATGGGGAACCGTGCTGGGGGCTTTGTTCGGCGGTTGGCCGACGGAGCGGTTCGGTCGCCGGAAGACGTTGCTCTGGATCGGTGCGCTGTATTTTGTCTCGGCGGTCGGTTCCGCCGTCGCTCCGGAAGAGTACTTCTTCATGGTCGCTCGATTCATCGGCGGCTTGGGCGTCGGAATTGCAACCGTCGCGTCGCCCATGTATATCTCCGAGATATCGCCGCCCAAGTTGCGTGGACGGCTGGCAGGCATGTTCCAGTTCAACATCGTCTTCGGTATCCTGATAGCTTTCGTCTCGAACTACTTTATCGGCAAATGGGTCCACGAGGAAATCGCCTGGCGTTGGATGCTCGGGGTCGAGGCCTTTCCCGCGCTGTTGTATGCGGTCCTCTGCTTCGGCATCCCCGAGAGCCCGCGCTGGTTGATCACCCACGGCGGACAGCGCGAGGCCGGGACGGAAATCTTCCGCAAGATCAATCCAGGGTTCTCGGAGTCGGAGATCCAGCAACTAGTCGATTCGGTGGACGCGAGTGTGGGCGATCGGGCGACCGCTGCGAAGTTCTTCACCATGAGACTGAGGGTGCCCATTATGTTGGCATTCCTTATTGCCGCCTTCAACCAATTGTCGGGCATCAACGCGATCCTCTATTTCGCACCGCGTCTGCTTGGATTGGCGGGTATCCCCGATCCGCTTTCCGCCTCGATCGGAATCGGTGTGACGAATCTAATCTTCACCTTCGTGGGGCTTTGGCTGATCGATAAGCTGGGACGCCGTACGCTGCTCTACATCGGCTCGTTCGGCTACATCGCCTCGCTCGCCGTTTGTGCGTTCGCGTTCTTGACCGATCCCGCATTTCGCGTTGTATCCAGCGCGATCGACGTCGAGGACGCCGTGAAGCAAGTCGTTGGCGTCGAGGATCCCGATACGCCGCTGCCGGACAAAGAAAAGGATGAGATTCGCGACGATTATGGTACGGCCAAGCAGTCGCTTGTTGCGGCAACGTCGCGTGAAGAATATCCGGGCGAGGCCTTGGTGATTCCCGAAGACACCGATCCGGCAGGCACAAAGGCTCTGGCCGTGAAGGCCAAGGACGAAGCGTCGAAGATTCTGGGCTCAAAGAAGTTCGTCGTGCTCTTCTCGATCATGGCCTTTATCGCCGCACACGCGATCGGCCAGGGCGCGGTGATTTGGGTCTTCATCAGCGAGATTTTCCCGAATCGCAACCGGGCGGCCGGTCAGTCCCTGGGAAGCTCCACGCATTGGCTGTTCGCCGCGGTGATTACTCTGTTGTTCCCGATTGCGATCAAGGCGTTCGATGCGGGCGTGCTGTTCGCCTTCTTCTGTGCGATGATGTGCCTCCAACTGGTTTGGGTGAAATTGATGGTCCCCGAAACCAAAGGCGTGCCACTGGAAGAGATGCAGAAGGAATTGGGCATCGAATGAGAGCGACGGATACAAGCTCGAATCGCAAGAGTGGAATGAATACAAGCTCGCAGCGCAAGCGAGTGGATTTCGTTGTGAGTGATCCACTCGCTTGCGCTGCGAGCTTGTATAGCCAGGGCCCTACCGGCCTGCGGCCTTCAGCAGGCCGCGACGGGCGGCGAGGCTGACGTCATTGGACACGTTCGCATCGCCGATCGCTTTGAACAGCGCGACCGCTTCCGCCTTCTTGCCGTCGCCGAGCAACTGGTCGCCGCAGATCAGACTGGCGTCGACGGCGGCCGGTGTCTTCTTTAGCGCCGCGATCAACGCCTTGCCCGATTCGGGGCTGCCGATGGTTCCCAGGGCACCGGCTGCGGCGCCGGCAATCGCCTTGTCGCCGTCGCCGAGCAGTCCGGTCAACGCCGCCACGCTTTGGGTATCGCGACGGATACCCAACGATCCGATCGTGCCGATCTTCAACGCGCCGGTGAGCTTGGGCATGGCGTCGCGCATCGCCGCGACCGCTTCCGAGGCGGTGATCCGTTGCAGGGCGTAACGGGCCATGTGGGAGAGGTCGTTATCGGGCAGCAAGTGCGCCAGGGCCGGCACCGACTGGGCCGTGCCGATCGTGCCTAACGCGCGGCAGATGAAATCCTTGGCCGAGCGGGACGAGCCGCCCGTGAATACGTCCAGCAGCCGTTTCTCGATATCTTTGCGTGCGGCCGCATCGCCGGACGTGGCGATGATGGCGGCGTCGATCGGGTTGAGCAGATTGCGGTCGGCACCCCAATCGTAGGTCTTCAGCGTGTCGAACGCTTTGTCGACCGCGGCTGTGTCTTGAAGTAGCATATTCGATTCCTTATAGCTTGATAGACTGTTTTGATAGACGACAATGTTAGATCACCCACGGCTCGCGGCGGGCGTAGTCGCGCAGGCGGTTGGCTTCCTCGTCGCCGGGGAATTCCTGCTTGGCCGAGTCCCACTTCAGCGACCGCTTCAACTCGTAGGCGACCAGTCCCAGGTGGCTGACGACCGCGGAGTGGACCGCGAATTCGATGTCCCTGAACGGCCTCTCCCGCGTCTTGACGCATTCGATGAAATCGCCGTAGATGCCGCCGTTGCCTTTGTACTCCGGTACGGTCTTAGGCTCGCGCTTTTCGCCCGGCGTGCCGACCACTTCCAGGTTACCCATGCCCGGCCGGTTGTGGTAGAGCAACACGCCGTTGGGATAGTGGTAGGTCAAGTGTTCTTTGCCGTCGTCGTTGTGGAAGGTAACCGCCTCGGGCTCGAGCTCCCGGACGTCGACGGCGAAAGTTGCTCCGCCGAAGTGGTGGGCACCCCAGTCGGTCATGCCGCCG
>JABMRB010001235.1 GCA_013202865.1 Candidatus Nealsoniibacteriota bacterium
CCCATGCCCGCCCCACTCCTCCCAGAACGATTCCTCTTCCGCTTCGCACTACCATGCCGGCATCACGACCCGCTATGGACCGACGCGGGAGCCGACCTGGACGAGAGCTACCGGCTGACCAGCCTGGCCGAGTTGGAGAACCGGCCCGCGCCGGCGGAAGTCCGTGCGGCATGGAGCGAGGCGGGCGTCGCGTTTTCGGTCCGCGTGTCGGGCAAACGGCAGCCGCCCTGGTGTCGCGACTCGCGCCCCGAAGAGAGCGACGGCATGCATGTGTGGATCGACACCCGCGACGTCCACACGGTCCACCGAGCCGGCCGGTTCTGCCATCAGTTCGCGTTCCTACCCGGCGGCGCCGGCCACAAGTTCGAGCGCCCGGTAACCGCCTGGCTCCCGATCCATCGCGCCCGGGAGCACCCCCGACCGATCCAAGCCGCCGACTTGCAAGTCCGCAGCGAAAAGCGGATCGACGGCTACCTATTAGAGTTCTTCATCCCCACGGCAGCGCTAACCGGCTACGACCCCACCGAGCACCCCCGCCTAGGAATCACCTACGCGCTGATCGACCGCGAACTGGGCGAGCAAACGCTAAGCGTCGGCAGCCCCATGCCGTATCAAGAGGACCCGAGCCTGTGGGCAACGTTGGAGTTGGTGCCGGCGTAGACCTCAAATCCAAAATCTGAAATCCCAAATCCCAAATCTTCTACTCCCCGGCATCCTGCCGAACCTGCCACCGGTCCAGTCGCCGGTTTGCCATTCAGGCTATTCGTATCCCAAGGGCGCGTAGTCCCCGATCGGTGATCGGTCTTGCTGATACAGCTTCCAACGTCGCAGGTCGGCCCGAAAGCGGCCCATGCCCTCGCTCATCCATTTCCGGTCGCCGTCCATCTTGCAAAGGCTGAAGGAGAGCATCTCTTCGAGCGGACCTTCCCGCTTGTCACGATCCTTGTATTCTACGTGATAGCAAATCGCACGGTTGATACAGCAGGGATCGACCGTTTGGTCGACCTGCGGTACTCCCACAGACAACTTCTTGGGAAACCATTTTTGCAGGAGATACGCCATGTGCGTGTCCGCCGCCGCGTCTCGCAGCCGGTCCATCTGGCACTTGGGAGTTTGTTCGCCGGGCGGCCTGTACGTGGGAGTGACGATTTGCACCACGATGTCGAAGGGCAGCTTCTGGAAATCGACCCGTTGCAGGTTGCAGGTGGCATCCAGCCACATGTTGAACACGTACGAATTACAGTTGACCTCCTGCCCGTATTCGAGGCGCAACACTAGCGGGGGCGTGAATCGCGGCACGGCGTCGTCGTCCTCTTCTTCAAACACGAGATTGGAGAGCAGCTTTGCCCGGGTGGCTTGGGGCGGTTCGCGGCGTGCGTGCGTGCCGGCCATCAAGGAAAGCAGCCAGGCCGGCCCCATGGAGAAGTGTGGAAACTGCGGACGCCGCCAGGTTTGCAGGAGGTCACAGAGGACCAGCATCGCGGAGAGCGGTTCCTTCTCGTAGTCGATCTTGATCGTCTGGCAATTGTGCTTGGCGATCGCCCTGACGGCCGCCTTGGTTCCCCGGATCCTCTGCCGCTTACCGGGCCCTCTTGCCAGCGTATGCAAATGACGGGCTCCGATCAGCCCGTGGTCGCCCCAAGGCTTGTCCTTCCGCTGGAATCCCTGTTGCTTGTAGAACTTGCGAAAGCGTTTGTCGGCCCCCATGTCTTCCATGGCCCCTGTGATTCCCTTTGCCATCGCCGCAAGCGACCCGGAAGAAAAGAACTTCAACCAGTCCACCAGACCCTTCGAAATGTCCACGGCATAGCCGATGTCGTGCAATAGGGCGGCAACGTACCAGTGCTTCTCCTTGCACGCAAACGCCGGCTTTGGAGGACCCGAGTTGGGTCTTGCCGCAGTCAAGAGGTTGCCCAACAAACACACTTCGATGGTGTGGAAGAAATGGTCCCGGTAGAACTCCCTCATCATGTGCAGTGACGGTTCACCCCGCGCACCATGTCGCATATGGCTTCCCAAGTGCAGCCTCCGGTCGACGCCGAGCGCCTGATAGGCGTATTGCGAGATCGTCCAGATCACCGCTTCAATCGACTCCGCAGTGGGGGCCGTGTCGCCGAGCACACTCGTGGCGAACCGTTCCAGATGTTCCTTGGCCCGCTGATACGCTTCCGTCGTATCCACCGGTGGTCGCAACTTCTCCTTCTCCAAGGCGGTTGCCACTCGCAGAAGCGCAATCTTGCTGAGATCTTCGTCCAACTGACGAGGTCCGCCAGACGGATTGACCAACGAAGTCTTCATGGCGATTCTGGTGGCCTTAGCCGCACTACGAAGGCGTCCACGATCCCCACTGCCGCGCGCCATCCGCCACGGCAGCCACGTGAGAATGGCGCGATGCTGCCCGTCACCGCCCCGGTCACACGGCCACGGCCGGTTGGGGCAGCAATGCCAGTCCTTCGAGAACCGCTCCACGCTTTTCTTGATCTGACCATACGCGGGAACGTCCTCCTGGGCGAACAGCGCCTCGCAGACCCGGAAGACGTCCGCCGAAGACAACCACGGATGCGCCGCATGCGCTCGGTCAAATAGTTCGCTTGCCGGAGGGCTTTTCGGTCCATCGGCGGCAAACCTCTCGATGCACTGCTGAAAGGCATCCACGGCGGCGGAAAACGCGTCGGACCAGATCGACAGAAGTGTTTGCAACCAGTCACGCAAGAATGTGCGATCGGGCTCCAAGTTTCTGCAGACAAAGAAGATCACGACGCTCTGATCAGAATCCCTTAGCGCAGGAACCAGTTTGCTCTTGACGACCACCGCATGCTTGAATTCCTTCGCCAACGAGTCTCCTAAGAGTCGCTTCATGGGTTCTTTGTCGATGTCGTTGGCCTGCCCCGGAGATAAGTTGTTGGTGTAGCGCAGACCGTTCTGCTGTAGCTGCTCTTGTATCTGTTCGGCAGACTCCTTGGACTCCTCGCCTGCCTCCGAAGCGACAAACTCGAGGACCCCGCCTTCTTTCGCGATAAAGGCAATCGCCGCACTGGACGCGCCCACCTGAACAAGATGCCCCAGAAGTTGTCGCAGGCAGCGAATCCGGCTCCTGCTATCGTGGAATCGGCGGACCTCTTCAAACGTCACGTCGACCAAGCGTTGACGTTCAGGGTGTCCAACCAGATGACCGCAGAGGCCGCCGAGAAGAACCTTCTTGCTGCGTTTCCCCATCTAGTCATTCCCCTTTCTTGTGGTTCTTCGCCTTGTTGGACAACTCACAGATCTTCTCTTGGACGTCTTCGAGAAACGCGGGCTTCTCCAGGCAGTCCCAACACCCCGGTTCCTCGATCGCGTCTTCCAAAAGCTCCGAAACGCGCTGTTTCATGCGAGCAGTGAAAAAGAGGATGGCCGTATTGGACGGAATAGTCTCCTTGAATTCCCCCTCTCTGATCTTTGCCGCAATCCCAATCCCCAGTTCGTCGTCGACGCACTTCTTCTCGTCCAGCACCTTTCCGGAAGAACCGTCCTCTTGCCGCGGCGCATACAGCGCATGATCATCAAGGTCTTCTGCAAGCATGATGTCAAGGACCACCACGAGAGGGAGGTTCCCGGTTTCCCAATCTCTCAGTGATTTGTCTTCGTTGGCTTGCTCGAGAGTCCTGAGGTCGCGAAACGGTTTGACCTCATGCCGATACTCGGCGTGCAGTCCGTCCGCCAGCATATTCCGATCGTTTTTCTGGTCTTCAACAAGCACGATTCTACAGGGACTCATGCTCATTTCTCCTTTGAGTCAACGGGTAGGTGGATGATTACCGTAGTGACGTATTTGTGATATTCTTCTGCGGATTTGGCTGATTCACCGGCAGGTTCGCTCTTGACGTCCAACTGCCCACCCAAGAGATCCTCGAACACGTGCGACGCTATCGCCAGCCCCAGGCCGCTGCCGCCCCGCCGCCTCACCTTGTCATGCACATGCGCTCGGACCTCACGGTCGCGGATTCTGGCCAGCTTGGCGGGTGGAATACCGATCCCATAGTTGGATATCTCAATCCTTGCTCGACCGTTCTCGTCCACGGCCGATACACACACAGTGTGGTCCGCGTACGAGTACTTGATGGCGTTGTCGAGCAATGCTGCCAAGCCGCGCGCCAGTTCACCCCGCTCGCACACCAAGTAGGCCTCATCGTCGGGCAAACCTTCTGTGTCGATCGAAATTGTCTTCCTCTCGGCGGTGGCGGTCCACAGTTCCGTCTGTTCCCGAAGGACGGCGAACACGTCCACGCTCTCCAGACGCCGTTCCGTAGCCCTGATGCGAGGCGACATCAGGCGGTCCACACCGCTAGCGTGATCGCGAACCGAGCGTTTGATGATGTCGATTTGCTTTTTCCCTTGTTTCGTATCGGCAGTTGCACGCTCTCGGATTGCACGATCGATGTTGTGGACGACGTGCTGGACGGACGTCTTCATGTCGTGGCGGATATCGATGACGTGGCTCTCGAACTCCTCGTACATCGCCTGCTGTCGCATGAACAGCCGCATCACGGCGTCACGGCGGCAGACGGCATCAAAGAAGTCCTGGCAGAACCGCTGCGTTTCCCCGGAAAGCGCGAACGTCGTTTGGATGGCCACCAGCGAGAAGACGTCCACGTCGGTCTGCACACCCCCATGGGCAAAAGGATACAAATAGTAATGCTTACGCCGCGGAAGATTCAGCGACAGGCTACTCCCGATTGCGTGCGACCGCGTGCTGGGGGCTGACAGCGTGCGGGGAGAATACTGTTGGGGGCCGCCCAAATCGTCGTCAAAAACGGAGAAACTCCTCCACTGCCACCACTTGGCGGAGTTCATCGCCGTCAGCGCGTAGTGAATTCGCCTGTCTTCACGATGTCCGGCGAAAACACCGATTCGCTCGACGTCCACAACGACGAACTTCCGAAAACTCTCCAGGCACTCCTGCAACGATCTCTGCCATGCGTTGAGGCTCTTGGGCCGTGCGTCGGAGAGGCGCCGATTCCAATAGTCGCTAAACTCTCTCTGCCGAATCTGAACCTGCCGGTGAGCCACATTGGTGCTGATGTCGGCGATGATCCGGGCAAATTCCTTGAGCCCATCAAGAAGTACCTTCAGTTCCGAGTCATCGTACAGATTCGTTTGTTGCGAATCGTCCGAGTCGCGCTCGCAGTCGACCTCGTATCCGCCCTCGAGTTTCTCACGAAGTTGAGAGGGCTTGGCACAGATCTTGTGCAGGATCTCCTCCGCTTTGGTCTTGTCGCGCGGCAACCGTTGCCCCATCAGAACAACCGCCAACGGTTCTTCGTCGACTACCACCTGCGCAGCCATGTCGGTGAGACCCAATGGTTCACAAAAGTATGGTGCGGGATCTCGAAGAGGCCTCATCAGCCACCCGGCTGCCACTCTTGTCTCGGCCGCACAGCAGATCTTTTCGCCCTCCTCGTTTGCCCGAAAACGCGTGCATAGCTCCGACCAGAAGCGGCTCTTCTCGCCCGCCTTTTCGCTGGGGTCGATTCGGGTGATATCCCCCTGCTCATCCCGACAATAGAGCACCACACCGCCTCTGAGCGTCTCGCGAAAGCCGGTCAGGAGGTGATCCAGCGTTGGCCGCGAGATCAACTCCAGCAGCGATTGCGGCTTATACGGTTTCGGTGGCCCCGAATCGCCCATCGCACCAAGGCCCTTTCGCACCATAAACGGCCGCCATTCTCGGGCCCCGGAGAAGCACGTCTTACTCCGGTAATGAAAGGCTCCGCAAACGACGACTGTCGGACAAAACCTCGACGCCAGTATATCAGCCCACCCTAGCTAGTGTCTGTCGGGAAAGTGATGATTTGGCGGTGGGCGCTGGAGTTTGTGGGCCGATCTGATGGGCAGAGGAGGCTTTGGGGGCGCGAAGATCGCTCGCGGGGCAAATGGCAAACGCCCAAGGACAAA
>JABMRB010001236.1 GCA_013202865.1 Candidatus Nealsoniibacteriota bacterium
CCGACGGACGATCCCGACTTCTACCCGAGCCTGCTGGCCGACGAAGTGATCTACGACGACGACGGGCCCTGGCCGCTCGTAGCCGACGGCACCGGCGTGTCGCTGCATCGCGGTTCGATCGGCGCATGGGGCGACGACGCGACGAGTTGGATCGCCGCGGCAACCACGCCCGGCGCGGCCTCGTTCGACACCGTCGTGCTCGGGCGGCATGTTTTCTACAACGGGTCGGTGTTCGACGGCAACGCCACCGATAAGTTGCCGTTGCTGCCGGGTGAGGTCGCCACGAAGGCCAACTACACGAGCTACGGCCGCGGCCTCAACGGCGTGATGATCGATCTGGCCAACTTGCCGACGGGCGTTACACCGACGGCCGGCGATTTCCTCTTCCACGTCGGCAACGACGACACGCCGGGCGATTGGCCCATGGCGCCGGGGCCGAGTTCGATAACGTTCTATGCGGGCGGCGGCACGGGCGGCAGCGACCGGGTGACAATCGTCTGGCCGGACGGTGCCATCCGCAACACGTGGCTACAAGTAACCGTGCTGGGCACGAACCTGGGCCTGACCGACAACGACGTCTTCTATTACGGCAACGCCATCGCCGAGTCGGGCAACTCGCCGACCGACGCCCGGGTGACCACGGCCGATCTCCTGCTGGCGCGGAACAACCCCCGCGACTTCCTCGGCCCGGCCGGCGTCACGTTCCCCTACGACTTCGACCGCGACGGCCAGGTCAACGCCGTCGACGTGCTACTGGCACGCAACAACCAGACGAACTTCCTCGACGGCTTGAAGCTGATTGATCTCAGCGGTGAGGGAGAAGGGGAGGCTTCAATAGAGGAGTTGGCCTGGCTCACTGCCCTCGATCAGCCGGCCACCGGTCGCCCGGCGCAGAAAGATGCTGCCGCGGAGGCCGTGGACCTGCTGCTGTCCTTGACGTGGCCATCGCTGAGCCGCTGAATTCCCGGAAGAATCCGATGGTTGGATTCATGCTGGTGCGGTGATTTGCGGCAGTGGCGCGACCAACGGTCGCGGCTTTGTGACCTAATCCACCAGGGCCTTGGCCATCTCTTCCCCCAGCGCCAAAACACCCTCCGTGCCGAACACGACCACACGATGCGGCAGGTGGCTTGTCTTGATGAATTGGATGTTCTCATCGTCGCGGGCTAGTGCTTCGAGGTCCTCGTTGACGGGCAAGAACGTCTGATTTCCGGCCCAATCGGGCGGGATCACCGGTTGCTCGGTGATATACCACTTGAGCTTAGGTGCGGAGAGATCCTTGCGGACCCCGTCGATCAGCTTCTTCAGATTCTCGGCGTACATCTTGGCCTGTTGATGCAACGCTCGATCGTTCTCGCCGCAGTGCCAGAAGACGCCGGCCAGTTCGCTGTCGTACCCGGCCGCGTCGAGATCTTGCTGGGCCTTTTTGATGCCCGCGATGAAACCCTTGTAGAGATCGCGGTGGGGGATATCCGTGCCGTCGGGCAGCCAGTCGATCGATTGGGCGCCGCTATGGGTATGCTTGTAGATCGCCAGGGTCTGGTTCTTGTCGAGCGTCTTCTTCACGGCTCGGCCGAAGCTGAGCTCCGGGCCGAAGTTGCTCAGGTAGCCGGTCGGTCCCAGCGGTTCCCAGCCCAGCGATCGTCTCACGCCGCCTCCTAAGGAGTATTGATAGAGAACGTCCTTCTGGTCCCGGTCGAGCGCCGCGAACTTGCTGAAGTTCGCGATTTGCGATACGTAGGCCTCTTCGCCTTCCATGTTGCGCTGGCCACCGAGGATGAAGAGCTTGACTTGCTTGCCACGGGGCAGGTCGGCCGGGGCGAAGCGGCGGTCTTCGGTCTTTAGCGGTTGGCCGATTGCACGCAGATAATGCTCGACGTACGCTTCGCCGTGCTGGAGCTGGCCCAGGGTGCCGAAGTGATAGTGCAGACCGGCGCCTCGCCCGATCTTGAAACCGACGTGCGAGGTGGGAACGAAATAGACGTTGGGGTCGGCCTTGACGACGGCCCGCTGTTGCACGCAAATCTTGGCCACCCGATGACGGTTATCCATGCCCCAAACGCCCTTGTTGCTGATCTCGCCGACAAAGAACTTGAGCTTGGGCGCCTTGAAATCCTTACGGATACTCGCGATGAAGTTCCGGAGGTTCTGCTCGTAGGTCTCGATGCCTTCCTTGTTGAACATGTCGTTCTCGCCCTGGTGCCACATCATGGCCTCGATGCGATACTTGATGCCCTGGGCGTCCAACTCCTTGAGCCGGGCAGCCACTTGTTCGATCAAACGCGAATAGAGTTTCTTGCCTTCGTCCGGCCCGGCCGGATTCCAGTCGTTGACCAGCGTCGTGCCACCCCAGGCGTCCTTGATAATGGCGATCGGGTAGTTCGCGTGTTTCTTCAACTTGCGCACGAAAGTCATTTCGGGGCCAAAGACCTGGTCCACCGGTTGCATGGCGACCCAGCCGTCCGACCGTTTGTCGGGCCCGAGATTGTAGGAGAATCTAACGTCCGGCTGTTGCTCGGCCGCACCGCGGAACGGCGGATGATTGTCGACCAGCGAGTCCTTGGAGTCGGAGCCGACCATATTCGACTGGCCGGCAAAGATGAAAATACGCAGTTCCTCATCGGCCCCGAGCAGCGGTTGATGGGCGATGAGAACCGTCAGCAAGCTGAGCACGACGCAGCAGTAGAGAGATCTTGGAGTCTTCATAATAAGGCCTTTCGTCTACCAATAGGGATTTCAGTCCGTAGCCGACCGATAGCGATCATAGTCCCCCGCCGAGGGCGATGCAACCTTCTAGGGCTCGTGGGGCTTGACAGGCGTAGTGTTGGGGGGATAGAAAATGGTAGCTGGATTCTTGCGTATCCAGCTACAGACACAACCCCGTCAAGAGAGAATCCATGACTCGCTTCGCCCCGGCTGCCCTTTGTGTGTTGCTTTCGTCGACCGTGGCGGCTGCCGCGGAGAAGCCCAACGTCATCCTGATCCTGGCAGACGATATGGGCTTTTCCGATGCCGGCTGTTATGGCGGTGATATTCGCACGCCGAACCTGGACGCACTGGCCGCCGGCGGTCTGAAGTTCACGCAGCACTACTCCACGGGCCGCTGCTGGCCGTCGCGCGCCTGCATTCAGACCGGCTACTATGCCCAACAGGTGCGACGCGACAGTGCCGCCGGAATCCGCATGGGAAACCGGCCCGCCTGGGCACCGCTGCTTCCCGATCGCCTCACGCCCTTGGGCTACCACTGCTACCATAGCGGCAAATGGCATATCGACGGGAACCCTAAGGAGAATGGTTTCGAGCGTTCGTGGGGCGGTGAGCGAAGCGGATGCGATTGGGACCGATTCTTCGCGTCAAAGATCTGGGAAGAAGACGGCGTGAAAGCACCGGGCGATCAATTCGGAGAAGGGCAAACCGGGGAAGGCTACTACTCGACGATCGCGATTGCCGATCACGCGATCCAGTGTCTCAAATCGCACGAGAAGCACTGCGGCGACGCCCCGTTCTACTCGTACGTGGCGTTCTACTCGCCGCATTTCCCCTTGCACGCCCTGCAAAAGGACATCGACACGTATCGCGAGACCTACCTCGACGGATGGGACGTGATGCGCCAGCGGCGGTGGCAGCGGATGACAGAAATGGGGATTATCCACTGCCCACTCTCCGAACGGGACCAGAAAATCATCCCACGATGGAACCTCGCGCCCGAGAAGCTCAAAGAACAGATCGATCCGGGCGAGGCGCCGTTTGCCGTGGCGTGGAGCACGCTGACCGACCGGCAGAAGAAGTTCCAGGCGACCAAGATGGCGATTCATGCGGCCATGGTGACGCGGATGGACATGGAGATCGGCCGAATCGTTCAACACCTGAAAGACACGGGCGCCTACGACAATACGCTGATCCTGTTTGCGGCCGACAATGGGGCCAGTGCCGAACAGATCATCCGCGGTGACAGGCACGACAAGTCGGCACTGCCGGGCTCCGCGAAGAGCTATCTGTGTCTGGGGCCGGGTTGGTCGACGGTAGCCAATACGCCGCTACGGCTGCATAAGCACTGGAATCACGAAGGCGGGATTTCATCTCCCTTGATTATGCACTGGCCCGAAGGCATCGCCGCCAAGGGCGAACTGCGGCGCGATCCCTCGCATTTCATAGATATCGCACCCACGATCGTCGAGTTGGCCGGCGGATCGTGGCCAAAGACCCGCGACGGCGCCGCCGTGCCGCCGAACCCCGGCATCAGCCTGGTTCCCACATTGGCCAAGGACGGAGTCGTGAAGCACGAGGCGCTGTGGTGGTGCCACGCAGGCAATCAGGCCATTCGCATGGGCGATTGGAAGCTGTCGATGCGGTCCGGAAGCAAGCGGTGGGAACTCTACAACCTCAAGACCGACCGTTGCGAGATGGACGATCTCGCCGCCAAGCATCCGGACAAAGCCAAAGAACTGGCCGACCGATGGCAGGCAATACTAGACGGCTTTATCAAGGACCTCGGCACCTGAAAGCGAGCCGCCGGGTTTACCCCGGCGCACTGTGCCGTCGGCAGCGAGAAGGCTCGCGCGATGCCAAGCTTTGTCAGAAGAGTCGTTGTTCGCGCCACGAACAGCGACCATCAGTGGAAACGTAAAGGAGGTGCCGCATGCGAGCAAACTGCAAGATTGCCCTGGTCCTGTCCGTCTGCCTGGCGTCGGCTTCGATGAGCTATGGACAGCAGACCGTTGTGGCAAAGCACGGTCAGCTTAGCGTCGAGGGAAACCGTATTGTCGACAAGGACGGCAATCCGGTCGTGCTCCGCGGCATGTCGCTCTTCTGGAGTCAGTGGATGCCGCAGTATTACAACGCGGAGGCCGTCGAATGGTTGCGGGACGACTGGCGTTGCACCGTGGTGAGGGCTTCGATGGCGGTCGAGTCGGGCGGCTATCTGAGTAATCCCGAGCGGGAGAAGCGGAAGATCGATACGGTCGTTCAGGCCGCGATCGATCTGGGGATCTACGTCATCATCGACTGGCACGATCACAATGCCCACAAGCACATCGAACAGGCCCGGGCGTTCTTCGAGGAGATGGCAAAGAAGTACGGGAAGCACCCGAACGTGATCTACGAACTCTGGAATGAGCCGCTGAACAGTCACGACTGGAGCACCGTCATCAAACCCTACCACGAGGCCGTCATCCCGGGGATTCGTGCTCACGATCCCGACAATCTGATTGCGTGTGGCTCATCGACCTGGTCTCAGGACGTGGACAAGGCGTCGCGGGATCCTCTGAAGTTCGACAACGTGGCCTACACACTGCATTTCTACGCGGCCACCCACAGGCAGTCGCTCCGCACCAAGGCCACGACCGCACTGAACAACGGCGTGGCGCTGATCGTTACCGAATGGGGGACCAGCGAGGCGAGCGGAAGTGGAAAACTGGATGCCGAGGAAACCAGGCGATGGCTGGATTTCATGGACCGGAACCATCTGAGCTGGTGCAACTGGTCGGTAGCGGACAAGAGGGAGACGTCAGCGGCACTGATGCCTCGCGCCAGTGGCACGGGCAATTGGACGGCCGAGAACATCAGCCCCTCGGGCACGTTAGTAAGAAAGGAGTTGCGAGCAAAGAACCCGCCGCCAACAACCGCGGCTGCATCGCGCAACTAGACAATCATCCCAAATCCCAAATCCCAAATCCCATGCCCCGCACCGCCATCCCCACCGCAACGCTCGCCTGCGTGATCCTGCTGGCGACGGGCCTTTCCGCGCGGGCGGACCGCTACTGGATCCTGTTTCGCGACGGGACGATGGTGTTGGCCGACCGGTTCGCCGACGGCGACGCCTGGAGCGACAACGCCCAGTTGCCCCACCGAATGCTCTTCGCCGCGGACAACCCGGTCTGCACGCTCCGCGACAATCAGCTCGAACTGCCGCCGCCGGTTGCGTCCTACGTGCTGCTAGCCAACGGCGACGTGCTACCGGGCCGCGTGCTGAAATACGTTCCTGCTTCCGTCGACGACAACCGGCCGGCCCACCTGATCCTGGCACCGCGGTGCTGCATCGAATCGGCCGACGCGGAAGGCCTGACCGTGCGCGCCGACCGTGTCCTGCGGATCGTCTCGGGCGGCCCGGCACCGGTCCACAGCGCGCCGGGCACGCTCGTGTTCGCCGACGGAAAGACGTTGGTGGCCAAGTCCGTGCGGTTCAGTGAAGACGGCGTCAAGGCACTCTCGGACGACGGAGTTGTCAACGCCCGGTTCGACGAACTGGTGGAGGTTCACGTTCCCAAAGTCGATCGCATGGCGGCCGTGCTCGACGACGGGTTTGCGTTGCCGTTGCACGACGAGGGCCTCGTAGGGCGGCTGGAAACGGTCGACGGGGCCGTGATCACCTACCGCCGTGCCGCCGCCCGCGCCGACGTTGAAGAGCCTGACCCGCGAACGCCGCAACGCAACCGGCCCCCTGCGCGACGCCTCGCCTACCTGCGGCCGAGTTGGTCGCTCGACACGGTCCGCGTGCCCGTCGACGCCGTCTTTCAGCAGACCTTTCGCCCGACGTATGAATTGCCGCTGTCGCTGATGCGGGCCACCGTGCTGCGGGAAGACCGCGGCATCCACTACTGGCCATGGCGACGCAACCGCAACGTCCGGGGCGAGCGGCTCGGCTGCGGGCCGCTGGTCGTCGGGCTCGGGTTGGGAACGCATTCGCAGAGTCAAATCGCCTTCGACTTGCCCGTCGGTGCCGAGCAGTTCACCGCGCTGGTCGGGCTGGACAACTCGGTGGGCGAGCAGGGTTGCGTAACGCTCCGTGTCTTTCACGACCGGTCGCAGCGCAAACCGGCCTTCGAGCGGGAGTATCTGCGGGGTTCCGACCTGCCCGTGCCGATTGGGCCGCTCGACCTTTCCGGCGCCAAGCAATTGATCCTGATGACCAACTTTGCCCACAACGGCCGCCCGGAGGACGCCGACCCGCTCGACGTCGGCGACCACGTCAATTGGCTGTTACCCACGGTCACCGTCCGCGCCGACCCGGTTGCCCGGAGCGTGCGGCTGCGGCAGTTCGTCCCCGGGTGGAACCGGTGGACGCTGAACGACGTGGACGCCGAGCGGTTGATCGCGTCGGTCCGCTGGGACCGCCGGCTTGGGCGGTGGGAGGCCGTTATCGATACGAATCACCCCGAGGGCTTCACGCTCGAGCGGGCCGTGCCTGAGGTGTCCGATGCCACCGATCTGCTCGAACTGGTCGTCTCGCCGGATGAGGAAGTCGAGCGCTGGCGGATCGAACTCTCGGCCGACGGCGAAGTGCTCGAACCGATAACCTCCGAACCGGTGATGGGGCCTAGCGTGCGGGCGCGACATAGACGGTTCCCCGAACAGATCGACCTGGGCATGGTTTTCCGCTGGGACCTGCAAGCCTTTCGGGGGCGGGCGGTGAAGCTGGCCTTGAAGGCGGTGCCCGAGCGGGGGGCCGGCGGTTTGCAGTGGCGGTCGTGTATACTGACGGCGGCGGCGGCCAATCCCCCGCCGGGCCGCTCGCGGCTTGGCAGGGCGGTACCCGAGAAACAGGGCGATTTGCACTCCCGCCCCCGCTAGAGTATGATTTGGTGACCTGAAAACAATCACCACCGTAACCCTAGGAGAACTTGTCATGACCCGATGCCGAACCATGCTAATTGCCGGACTGACTCTGGCCGTGCTTGCCCTGCTGACGTTGGCCACCTCCAGCGGCGTGCATGCCGCGGGAATCGAAGTGGGTAACGGCCACTCGATACTAGCCGACGGCGAGAAGGCGGGCACCGAAGCGGCCGAGAAGGCCAAGGCCGCACTGGGGGAAACGGAAGCGAAGGTTGTGCTCGTCTTCGATAGCGTCGAAGGTGGTGCCAAGGGCAAGGAGGCGATGCTCAAGGGCGTCGCGTCGGTCTTCGATGCGTCCATTACCTACGGGTGCGCGGCCTACGCCCCGATCACGCAGGACTGCAACACGGGCACGGTCGCGGTGCTGGCGCTCGGCGGCGACGTTCGCATCGCACCGGCCGTGGCCGAGGTGGGCGGCGACCACGCGGCCTGTGGCAAGAAGATCGGTGCGGCGCTCAAAGCGGTTGCCGTGCCCGAGGATGCCGGCCGCGTTGTGCTGCTGTTCGGCGCCTGCCACGTGCCTAAGAACAACGACCTGGTCGGCGGCGTGTGCAGCGTGCTCGGCGAGAAGTTCCCGGTTGCCGGCGCCGCGGCCATGGGCGACCTGCTCTACTACCAGGGCAAGGTCCTGCCGCAGAGCAACCTCGGCCTGATGTTGATCGGCGATTTCACTTGCAGTTTTGCCGCGAAGAACGCACCGGCCAGCGAGAAGGAACGTGTGATCGCGGTGGCCGGCGAAGCGGCCGCCCAAGCCGTCGGCGATAAGAAAGCCACGCTCGTGCTGGCGTTCGACTGCGGCGGTCGTCGCGGCCAGATGGGTGGCGAAATCGACAAGGAACTGGCCGGCATGTGTGCCGCCATCGGCGACGCCCCGCTGTTCGGTTTCTACGGCAGCGGCGAGACCGGCCCCGCCGACAACGACTCGGCGCCCAAGGGCGTTGGATACCACATCATCATCTGTGCGATCCTCGGCAAGTAGACGATCGAACCACACCGAACTGCAAAGCCGCAACGGCCACCGTGGGCCGCTTGCGGCTTCGCATTTCACCCCGGCCATGCACCGAATCGGAGAGCAACCATGGACCTGAAAAAGTCCTTCGCCTCCCGACAAGGCGCGATCCTCGCCGGTGGCGGCATCGGGGCGATGGCGGCGGGGCTGCAATTCTGGGGGAATCCGCCCAACATGGGGCTCTGCTTCGTCTGTTTTGCGCGGGATATCGCCGGGGCGATCGGGCTGCATCGGGCGGCGCCCGTGCAATACCTTCGCCCGGAAATCCCGGCCGTGGTCTTCGGCGCCATGATCGCCGCAGTTAGTTTCCGCGAATGGCGACCGCGGGGCGGGGCGGCGCCGATTGTCCGCTTCGCGCTGGGTGTGTTTGCCGCGATCGGGGCCCTGGTGTTCTTGGGTTGCTCCTGGCGGGCCCTGTTGCGGTTGGCCGCGTTGGACCTCAATGCGGTGGTCGGCATCGGCGGACTGCTCGCGGGGATCGCGTTGGCGTGCGTCTTCTTGAGGTTCGGCTACTCACTGGGCCGCAGTCACCCCACGCCGAAGGTCGCCGGGCTGATCTTCCCCACCGCGATGGCCTTGTTGCTCGGGCTGCTGCTGTGCAAGGCGCCGTTTGTTTTGTCCAGCGAGAAGGGCCCGGGCGCGATGCACGCGGCCGTCTGGGTGAGCGTGGCGTTAGGCCTGGGCGTCGGGTTTCTCGCCCAGCGGACGCGTTTCTGCACGACCGGTGCGGTCCGCGACGCGATCCTGATCGGCGATTTCCACCGTCTGGGTGCCGTGGCCGCGCTGGTGCTTGTCGTCTTCGCGGTGAACCTCTGCACCGGCGCGGTCAAGCCCGGCTGGATCGCACCGATCTCCCACTCGAATCATCTTTGGAACTTCCTCGGCATGGTGTTGGCCGGGCTCTGTTTCGTGCTCGGCGGCGGCTGCCCCGGACGGCAGTTCTTCCTCAGCGGCGAGGGCGACGGCGACGCCGCGGTCTTCTGCTGCGGAATGTTCGCCGGCGTCGCGGTCGCCCACAACTGGGCCCTGGCCGGCGTGCCCGATAAGATCGTCGACGGCACGCTCACGGTCGGCGGCCCCGGCGCTTACGGACAAATCGCGGTCGTCGCGGGGGTCCTCTTCTGCATCATCCTCGGCCTGACTGCGCGAGATCGCAAAACGCCACGGACACCGTCGGAGAGTCGTCCGTAGCGGCCCGATCTACCGGCCTTTCGTCCTAAGGAGACCCTATCCATGCAACAGCAAATGCCTCGACGCGATTTCCTGAGGCTCGTTCCGGCCGCTGCTGCGGGAGGCGTGGCCGCGACCGGTGTGGCCGGCACGCGGGTCTTCGGGGCCGATTGCAGCGATGGCGACGGGCTCACCGCCGCGGAGCTTGAAGGCCGCCGCCAGGTCGCCGCGGTCTGCGATCTGTTGCGGGAGCACTTCATGGACGGCCGCGGCGTGCCGCTGGGCTGGCTGCCCGCGAAGATCGGCATCCGCGAGACGCGTCACGTGCGTTGCCTTCACTCGCTCACCGCCGACGAGTTGCTCGTCGGCAAGCGGTTCCCCGATGCGGTGGTCAACGGCACGTACCACATCGACGTACACAGTGCCAGCGGGGCGGGCGTGAAGTTTCGCGAACTCAACGAGGGCGTTTCGTTCTATCAGGTTCCGTACGCCTCGCTCGTACCGCGCGGCGCAAAGAACCTGCTGATCGCCGGCCGCTCGATCGACGCCGACGAGCAAGCCTTTGGCGCGGTCCGCGTGATGGTCAACTGCAACCAGACGGGCCAGGCCGCCGGCGCCGCCGCCTGGCTCGCGCTCGATTCCGGCACCGACGTCGCTTCCATCAACACCCGGAAGCTCCGCACTGCGCTGAGCAACCAGGGAGCCGTGATGCTCTAGCAACGCAGTAGCGGTCCCCCGCTGCGAGACCGCTACTGCTGCATTTTCCGTGGTATCGCTAGTTCGCCCGACGTCGCCAGCCGAACAGGGCCAGTCCGGCCAAGGCGGCCAGCAGCATCGCGATGGTACCCGGCTCGGGAACGGCGGCGGCGGCAGGCACGTAGCTCGCGTTGCCGAAGTTCGCTCGTAACGCGGCCCAGTCGCTCAGCCAGACCTTATCGTCGACCCAGGGATCGAAGTTGCCCTCGGTCCAGGTCTTGCCGGTGCCCGTGTTGCCAAAGTTGGCACGCAGCGCGGCCCAGTCGCTCAGCCAGACCTTCTTGTCGCCGTCGGCGTCGCCACCCAGGGCGACGAACAGTTCGAGTTCGACGGCGTCGGTGATCATCGGGAATTCTACGGGATGAGGTTTCACGTAGTTGACCGCCCGCAGGAAGGCGCCCTGGCCGATGTGGGCCGTCTTGTCGTCGGCGGGTGCCGGATCGACGGCAGCAAACTCGTAAAGGTTCGGATCATTTACATCATCATAAACCACACCGGTGAGTTCGCCGTGGTTCTCGATGACCGTCACCTTGGTGCTGGTCGAGAAGAAGTCGGAACTGGTACGCCCGACACCCTTGGGCGTCAGTGTCCCGTCAAGGTGGATACCGCTCACGGCGGCGACGACGATCTTATCGGCATCGACGTCCGCCGCGTCGCCACCCAGGCTCACCTCGGCGTTGTAGGTCGCATCGGGGCCGAACGTCAGTTCGCCGCTGCTGCTGGTCAACGTACCGACGCCGTTGCCGACGTCGAGCGTCCCGCCGACTTCCAATTCACCGTCGACGGTTACATTATTGCCGGCAACCGTGGCGTTGTTGACCGTGTAGACCGCACCGTCGAGCGTCAGGTTGCTGACCCCCGCGGTGGCCGTCAGATTGCCCAACATGACCGTCTCGACCGGGGCGGTGATCGTGGTGTCGGCGGTCACGGTCACGTTGACCGCCGCGAGATCGGTCTCCGGGGCGAACTCCAGCGGGGCCAACGCGCCGAGGACATTGTTGAACAAGGTGTGAAACTGGTCGGTGGCGAAGGAGTCGATCTGGTAGGGATTGCCGTCGGGGTCGTTGCCATCGTAGCCCCAGTGTCCCATGAACACTCGCCGCTCACCGGTCGTGCCAAAGTAAGCCGCCCCGCCTTCGTCGAGGTCGAATCCTGCGGGAATATCGATCAGGAACGGGCGGTTAACTGCCTCATAGGTGCCGATCAGCGTGGTGCCGGCCCTGGCCGTATCGGCGTTGGGCAGATAGACCTGCTTCGGCGCCTCCGCGTTGGGGGCAGTCGACCAGTCGATCATCGCCATCGGCTCGTCCACTCCATCACGGCACTCGTGACCCTCCTGGC
>JABMRB010001237.1 GCA_013202865.1 Candidatus Nealsoniibacteriota bacterium
GAGTGGGGAGTGGGGAGTGGGGAGTGGGGAGTGGGGAGTGGGGAGTGGGGAAACGGCATCATCCCGAGTCCCCAGCCCCGAATCCCCAGCCCCCTTGCTCCGCAGCAATTACGGTTCTGGTGGCGGTTCGCCTGTTGAGTGGGGCGCGTCAGGGCGAGCCCTGACCTACTAGCAAATCTCGCTGGACGAGCACGCGCAGTGGGACGTGGGGACGCAGTTGCCAGTCGACGGCCTGCTCGGATTGGGGAAGCCGTTGGTACATGGGACGCTGGCCCGGCGGAGGATCGTTCATCACGTACTCGACCACCGGCCGCTCGAGTCTTGGCTCCATGATGATCACCGCGCCGGGCATACTGCCGCGGGGCACCTTATCGAAGTAGCCGACGCGCGAAAAGTCGCGCAGGTACCAGGGCAACGGCCAGTAGTCGCCCTCGGAGTGGATCACCTGGACGTGCATCTTCAGACCGTGAGGATGGACACTCGCGATCTTTTCGATCCGCCTGGCCAACCGCATCACATCGCCGCTTGTCTCGGTGTGGACGTAGGGGTTATTCGGATCGGCAAAGGTCACGAAGCTCGCCCGATGGGCCTGCCAACCAAGCTGACCGGCACCGGCGAGGATCAGCAGCACGACCACGACGCGTAACGCCGCATGGGGCATTGCCCGGATCGCAGCCGCCGCGCCGATGCCGGCCAGCAGGATCATGCCGTGGAGCATACCCAGCGCGCACCAGGGCGTCTTGTAGGGCACGGCCGAGTAGACGACTGCGATCGCGACGGTGTAGACGGCGAGAAACTGTGCCGTGGAGAGACCGGTCGGCGGCGGTCCCTTGCCGCGTTCGGCGCCGAACAGTTCGGCAAACGTGCCCCGGGCGGTGGCGACTAACCCGACCAGCGCCAAGAGCCCGATGATTGCTTCGCTGTAGCGCGGCCCGTCGCCGTGTTGCCACCAGAAGAGCCGTTGGAAGTAGTCGTACCACGGCCTGTCCTGCGGCCCGGCCGAGCCTTCGCCCGCGGCGCGGTGGAAGTAGTGGGAGTAGGCCGTGTACGACTGGCCCACGTCCTCCGCGTTGTCGAAAAACGAGGAGTAGAACAGAGCCGACACGCCGACGGCGATCACCAGGGCAACCGAACCCCACGCCGTGAGCCGCAAGAGAATCCCGCAGAGCCGGGCGGCCGACGGGCCGGTCTCTCGTGAATCACTCGAAGGGTCCTCCGATAAATAGGTGACTGTCCCCCTTTTCCCCCTCGCCATCATCTTAATCAGCGCGGTCGATGCGGCGGCAGCGGCCATCGCCCCCAGCGCGATAACGCACGTCTCCTTCGTGGCATGCATCATGCCGATGCAGCATCCGAGCACGATGCTCCACAGAAAAGGTGCCAGGAACCTTTTCGCCGGCCGGCCGGAAGATTGCGGCGCAGAAAGGGCTCCGGAAAGCTTGATTGCGGCCACGATCGCACCGAACGTGAAACAGACCAGCAGCATCTCCTGGATGAAGTAGCGACTGTAGAAAACCATCGCCGGCGACAGGGCGCTCAGCAGTGCGGCCCAGAGCACGGCGGCGGTGCCCAACTCGCGCCGCAACAGCCAGGCCATGCCGACCAGCAGCGCGCCGAACAGCGCCGGCACCAAACGAAGCTGGATCTCGGTCATCCCGGTTAGATCTTCGGCCGCGGAGAGCCGGGCGACCGGCACGGCGAAGAAACTCAGCGTGGGGCCGTGATGCTCCTGTGGGTCGTAGTTGTACCGGCCCTGCTGCAACACCACCGCGAGTTTGCCGGCCTGATTCGCTTCGTCGCAATGCATCAGGCGGTTGTCGAGCTGCGCCAGCCGCAGCACGGCCGCGGTGGCGACGATCAACACCGCCGCGGCGGCAAGAACACAAGGTGCCGGGAACCTTCGTTGCCCGTCGGCGCAAGGCCCGGCGGCGGAGAAGGTTCCCGGCACCTTGTTGCGGCTCATGTGCCTGGCCTGCCGTAGACCTCCACTTCGGTGTAGTGGTTCTTGTTATCCATGTGGTTGCCCTTGCTGTAGCAGCGGACGTATCGGGCGACCGCACCGCGGCAGTCGACCAGCTTGCCTTCGCAGACTTCGACGTACCCCATGTCCGGCCCGACTCCCATGCCGGAGGAGTTGTTGTAGTCGTTGTTGAAGACCGTCGTCGCGTTGAGGAAGTCGGGGTCGTCGCTAACCTGGACGATGACGTCGCGATAGACGCGGCCTTCGGCGTGGTTGTGCCAGATGAACACGCCGAAGATCGTCGCCGGTGCTCCCAGGTCGATCTGGACCCACTCCTTGCCGGGGCGGAGTTCCAGGTAGCCGAAATCGGTGGCTTCCTTGTCGCCGTCAGTAACGAAGTCGAGCTCGCCGCTGGACGGGACCGGGTCGCTGGCAGAGACCGGCATCCCCAGGGCCAGGTTGACGGTTCCTCTTGGTGCGAGGTACGGGCCACGCGACTTGCCGGGCGGCGCGACGTTCGGTTCGTCGGTTACCTTGGGCGTGCCACGAAAGGCCGGGGCGGGCAGGTTGACGTCGATCTCGACCAGATCGCCTTCGCCGACCGCGGCAACAGAGACGGCGTCGGCGGACGACCCGGAGTCGACGTAGCCGACGGGTGCGGGAAGGTCTTCCTCACCGGTGGTCGTCCCGGCACCGGGGCCGTCGTTCCGGCGGCAGCCGATGGCCGTACACGCGATCGCCAACGTCAAGACCAACCACACGCGTGTTGGACGCTGAAACATGTTCACGAGTTTCTTCTCCTTGATGGTTCTTGTTTGATAATGTATGCGGGCTACAGCGACTCGACTACCTTGTCGGCCCGGTCGATGATTGCCTTGTTCTTGGCGCTCTTCTTTACGTTACCCATGGCGGTCCGGATCGCGCCCTTGTCGCCGTCTTCCATGGCTTCCGCGATCAGCACGGCAGCCAGTCCGGCGTCGTCGGCCAGTTTGGCGTCTTTCAGGGCCGAGGCGGCCAACTTCAGTGCATCGGATGTGGCAACGCCGCCGAGCACGCCCAGCACCAATCGTTTCTCTTCCGGCCGATCGGCCAATTTCAGGACCTTACCGAGCGTTTCCACGTCGGCCGGTTCACCTTCTTCTCCCTCTTCGCCTTCGATGGGACTGGCCAGACGGACCAGGCCCCGCAGCGCCAGCACCTGACGGCGGTCGCTCTTATCGCTCTTGGCGATCTCGAGCAGCCGGTCGACGACCGCGTCGTCAGACCAGCCGGCGAGCATCCGCACGGCCTCGTCGCCGACCGCTTCTGCTTCGTCGTCGTCGAGTCGTGCGGCGATCGCTTCCATGGCCTCCGGGCCGCCGGCCCGTGCCAGTGCTCGCAGCAAGATAATCCGCGACGGCGCATCGGCGTCGTCCAGGCCTGCGATAATCGCCTCGGCACACGCCTGACCGCCGCGGCTGCACACGACCAGCAAGGTCAACTCGGCCTTCTGCTGCTGGGCGTTGTCCTTGGCGTCCTTAACCATTTCGACCAATGCGGCCGTATTCTTCTCATCGGCCAGGAACCGCAAGGCCTCCAGGGCGGCCAGTCGAACGACCGCTTCCGGGTCGTTGACGCTCTCGAGCACGGTCGGCAGGGCTTCGGCGGCGCCGCGGGCGGCCAGCACGCCTAAGAGCCGAGCACGCACGTCCGGCCCGCCGGTGGCCATCGCCTTGATGATCGCCGCGTTGGCTTCTTCGCCCTTGAGCCGAATCAGGCTCTGCCGGGCGGCCGTCTGTTCGGCATTCGAGGCCCAGCCGGCCAGCAGCGGCACTTCATCCACACCGCCGAGCGCGCCGAGCGTCTTCAGGGCCGCGGCGCGGGTCTGTTCGTTGTTGGCGGTGAGCAATCCCATCACCGCCGGGCGGGCCGCAACGTCGCCCCGGTCGCCTAGCGCGTCGAGCAGGTCCACCTGCGCGTCGGGCGAGAGCGTGGGCAACAGATCGGCAAACCGCTTGGTCGCCGCTTCACCCGGCACTTCCGTGCGGACGTAGTCCAACCCGGTAGCTCGCGTCTCGCGATCGGCGTCGCTGATGAACTCGATGATCAGTTCGATCTGGCTGTCGTCAGGCTCTTCGTCCTGAGCCCAGAGCGAGTGGCTCATCGGACAGGCCAGCCCGAGCGCGGCCAGGCACACGGCCAATGCAGTCTTGCGAATTCCTTTCAAGGAAAGGTCCTCCTGTTTCTTAGAGTCTTACAAAAAGGGCGCAATGCGACCGGCCACCGGGAAGGCGCATCGCCTTCGACGGTTTCCGGCCGCAAAACGCTCGGTCCGATATCGGGCGCTCGATCGGTCGATCGAAGCGGTAAAATTACTTCTTTGCGCTCATCGCGGCCAACATGCCGCGCTTGGCTGCATTCTGCACGTGCTTGGGTTGCTCCGGCTTGTTCAGCGCTTTGTAGATAGCCAGGGCCTCGAGCTTCTTGCCGGCAGCCACGAGTCGCTCGGCGCAGGTCAGGTAGGCGTCGGCGGCGACCAGCTTCAGGCTATCCGGAGCGGCAGCGACGAACCCGCTCAGCGCCTTGGCGGCCTCCGAGGAGCCGACGTCACCCAACGCCGAGGCGGCGGCGCCGGCGACCTGGGCGTCGGAGTCCTTCAACAGCGCGACCAGCGCGCCGGTGCTCGCGGCGTCGCGGCGCACGGCCAGCGAGTTGATCACGCCGACTTTGACCCGGCCTTTGACCGTAGGCAACGCGTCGCGCATCGCGGCAACGGCCTCGTCGCAGGGCATCCGCTCCAGGGCGTATCGGGCCATGTGCGAGAGCTTGTCGTCGGTCAGCAGCGGTGCAATCGCGGGCACCTCGGCGGCCGAGGCGATCAGGCTCAGCTTCCGGCAGGCGTAATCCTTGGCGGCCTGTGTGGCGTCGGTGCCGAGCACCGCGGCCAGTTGTTTCGCCAGGGCAGCTCGGGCGGCCGCGTCGCCGTGGGAAGCGGCTACGGCGTCGTCCAACGGCTTGAGCACGTTGCGATCGGTTCCCCAATCGTAGGTTTTCAGGGCGTCGAACGCCTTGTCGACGGCCTCGTCGGCCATCGTCGGCACAGCACAGCCCAGCAACAGGGCAGCAATCAGGCAAGCGATCAGGTTCATCTTCGCGGACATTTCATTCTCCTTCTCTCGTGAAGCGTGGTTTGAGAAACGCAATTCTAACAAAACTCGTACCTCTTGTTCAACGGCTACCCCAAACGAGGGGCTATAGCTTCCACGGGCCCCGCATCGGGCGCCAGGTCATGCGGTTGGCTTCGTCGTCGCCGGGGAACTCTTCGGCAACCGGGTCCCACTTCAACGGGCGGTTGAGCTCGTAGCAGATGTTGCCGAGGTGACAAACGGTGGCCACGCGGTGGGCCCATTCGACGTCGCGGAAGGGCTTCTCGCGGGTCTTGATGCAGTGCAGCACGTCACCCGGCAGGCCGCCGTTGCCGCGATAGTCCCGCTCGAGCAGGTGGGTCGGCGGTTTCCAGGTCAGCCCCGGCACGTTGCCTTCGGCCTTCTCGTACTTAGGCCCACCGCCGCCGACCATCATCTCGATCCCACAGGCGAACTTGTAGGTGAGAAACTTGTGCTCTTCTCCGTCGGGTGGGTGGATCTCGGTCGGGCCCGTCTCGTCCAGCCCCAGGGCGAACATGGCACCGCCGAACTTGTGGCCGCCCCAGTCGGTCATCATGCCGCCGGAGTAATCGCGCCACGAGCGGAATCCCTTGCGGCTGATCCCATAGGCGCGGCCGCAACGGAAGGCGTTATAAGGCGCCCAAGGCGCCGGGCCCAGCCAGAGGTCCCAGTCGAGATCGTCCGGGATCGGCTCACCGGGCAGGTTGCAGTCCACCGGTGGCGGGCCCGGGTCGCAGTAGCACTTGTGGATCTGGCCCAGTTCGCCCTTCTGGACCTGCCGGGCAAGGCCGCCGTAGTCGCCCAGCACGCGCTGGCTGCCGCTGGAGCAGATCCGCCCGTAGCGCCGGGCCACGTCGACCATCTCCCGGCCTTCCTTGATCGTCAGCGTGAGCGGCTTCTCGCAGAAGACGTCTTTGCCGCTCTTCATCGCCGCGATGCTGATCAGGGCATGCCAATGGTCGGGCGTGCCGATCACCACCGCATCAATGTCATCGCGGGCGACGACCTCGCGGAAGTCGGTATGCATCGTGCAGTCGGAGTTCTTGTTCTTGTCGTCGACGTGCCTCTTCATGCCTTCCTGGCGGCTCTTGTAGACGTCGCAGACGGCCAGCACTTGGACCTCGCTATGGCCCATAAAGCCCCGCAAGTCGCCGGAGCCGCGTCCCCCCATGCCGATACCGGCCATGGTGATCCGCTCGCTCGCCGCGGGCCGGCCTTCGCCACCCAGCGCGTTGGAAGTAATCACGTAAGGCGCCGCCAAAGCGGCACCCGCGCCGCCGAGGAAGCGCCGACGCGAAAACGGTAGGTTGATCATCGAGTGGTTCTCCTTTTCGCGAAATGATGTCTTTCTTGGACAGGATGTTCTACAGTTTCCACGGTTCGCGGTGTGCTCGGCTGAGCATCCGGTTGGCTTCGTCGTCGCCGATGAATTGTTCCTTGACCGGGTCCCAGACGACCTTTCGGCCGCAACGGATGGCGATGTCGGAAACGTGGCTGATGATGTCGCTGTGGACGGCGTCTTCGATGTTGCTGACCGGGTCCTTGCGAGTCTTAACCGCCTCGAGGAAGTTGCCGCCGTGGTTGCGGCTCTCTTGCAGGTGGACGTCGTTGGGCCCGAGCACCGTCTTGAGCAACTCCGGCGGGTCGGCCTTGATCCCGCCGCGCGAGATACCGATCCAGCCCTTGTCGCCTTTGAACTCGGTGTAGTCGCCGCCCGGGCGGAATTTCATCTTCACGCCGTTGGCAAACCGGAAGTCGACGTCCCAACGCATCACCACGTTGTTGCGGCCGGTGGTGGGGATCATCGCCTTGCCTTCGATCTCCCAATTGCCGGCCTTGTGCGTATCGTAACCCCAGACGAGGATATCCAGCGGATGGGCACCCCAGCCGGCGATGAAGCCGATCGCGTAGTCGTAGTCGTGCCACCAACCGCCGCCACCGACCGACTGGCCGCAATACTCCCGCCATGGCGCCGGGCCCAGCCACATGTCGTAGTCGAGCCCGTCGGGGATCGGCAACGGTTTGGTCGACCCGCCCGGGTTGCTGTCCGGCGCGACGACGGTGATCTCCTTCACCTCGCCGACGACGCCGCTACGGACCAGTTCGCAGCCGAGCCGGCAATGGGCACTGGAGCGTTGCTGCGTGCCGTATTGGAACATCCGGTCGTAGCGTCGGACGACGTCGCGGCAGACCAGATCGTCGCGAATGCAGACGCTCAACGGTTTTTCGCAGTAGATGTCCTTGCCGGCGCGGGCCGCGGCCACGGTGTGATGGACATGCCAGGCGTCGGTCGTCGCGACACAAACGGCGTCGAGGTCGTCGCGCTGGAGCATCTCGCGGAAGTCGGCGTAGGGCGTGCCTTTGATTTGTTCCGCCCATTTTTCACGGCGGTTCTTCCAGGCGTCGGCCACCGCGATTGGCTGCCCGCCGGCGCCGATCATCCCGCGAAAGACGCCGCTGCCGCGACCGCCGCCGCCGATCAGGCCGATCGTAACCCGCTCGCTGGCCGGGTCGACGCCGGCTGCCCCCAGGGCGGTGGAGGTAATCACATAAGGTGCGGCCGCCAGTGCGCCGGCCGTAGCGGCGCTGCGTTGCAGGAAACTGCGACGCGTGGTCTTATTTGCTCGTGCCATGATCGGGTTCTCCTTGGGATGAATGTTGTGTCTCTCTTGTAGGACGGATTTTCAATCCGTCTCTCGGCGGTCAACCAAGGCGGATTACAAATCCGCCCTACAGGCAGATTACAAATCCGCCCTACAGGCAGATTGCAAATCTGCCCCACGTCCTACTGTCGCCACGGGTCGCGGATCGCTCGGGCGAGCTTGCGATCGGCCATTTCGTCGTTGACGAATCGCTCCTTGACCGGGTCGAACGTCAGCTTCCGCCCGAGCTCCTGGCAGATGTTGGCGATCTGACAGGTTGCGTTGGCGCGGTGGGCGCCTTCGGCCGGGGCGATCGGCTGGCGGCGGCTCTTGAAGCAGTCGAGGAAGTTTCGTACGTGGTTGGCCTGCGGGTAACCCTTGCCGAATTTCTTGTCGGCCAGGAGCGACTTGGGGTTCGCCTCGATCGTGCCGTCGTCGTCGACGTAGATCGAGCCTTCCGTACCCACGAACCGCACGTGCAGCGGCCACTTACCTTCCTCGAAGACCAGCTTCACGCCGTTGGCGTATCGGGCAATGATCGTCCCCTCGGCCGGTTCAAACTCGACGGGCGTTTCGTTGTCGGCGTTGTTGGCCCACTGGCAAAGGTCGGCCGTGTGGCTGCCCCATTCGGTGATCATGCCGCCGGAGAAGTCGAGGTTACACATCCAGAACGGCCTGGTCATGTACTTGGCGTTATAGGGTCGCCAGGCCGCCGGACCGAGCCATAAGTCCCAATCGACGACGTCGCGCGGTGGCTCTGCCTCGGCAGGCAGCGTGGCACGGGGGTGATTATTGAACCACTGCGCCGGTGCCTTTTCGGCGTAGACGGTTTTCAGTTCACCCAGCTTGCCGGACTGCGCCAACTCGACCGCGTAGGCGAAACGCGGCACGCTGCGACGCTGGGTGCCGCACTGGAAGATCGTGCCGTAACGCTCCATGGCGTCGCAGAGCGCCCGGCCTTCGGTCACGGCGACCGACATCGGTTTCTCGCAGTACATATCCTTGCCCGCCTTGGCCGCCAGGATCGCCGCGGTCGTGTGCCAGTTGTCGCCCGTGGCGACCAGCACGGCGTCGATGTCGGCCCGGGCGAGCAGGTCGCGCAGGTCGATGTAGGTTTTGCAGTCTTCGGTACCGTACTTCGAGTCAACGGCCCGTTTGCCGGCCGAGCGTTTCTTACCCTGCACGTCGCAGACGGCGACCATCTGCACGTCGTCGTTGGACATCAGGGCCTGCATGTCGTGGCTGCCGCGGCCGCCCAGTCCGATCGTACCCATCGCGATACGACCGCTGGCCGCCGGCCGGCCTTCGCCACCCAGGGCGTTCGAGGTAATGGCATACGGCGTAGCCAACAGGGCTCCCGCCACACCGGCAGTACGTCGCAGGAACCGTCGGCGGTTGAAGGTCGCTCGTCGGGTCATGGTATGTCGTTCCTTTCTATGTCGGTTTGGTTGCGATGTAGGACGGATTTTCAATCCGTCTGGCATTCGTGACAGATTGAAAACCTATCCTGCGTTCGTGACGGTCTGGAAATCCGTCCTACGGCTGTGCGCGATCAAGCTGGCATTATACCAGATACTCTCCGCAGGGTGCATAGCGGCACTGGTCCCTTGCTGCCGGCGGCACTGTAGCGATCGAGCGACCTCCTTCTTGGCGGTAAGTTTTTTCCGGAGGGGTTTCTTGGTCCTCAAATCCTCCATGGCCCGCGCATGGGCCGGCGACGGAGTTGGTTTGCTTCGGCGTCGCCGATGAATTCTTCCTTGACGGGGTCCCATTTCAATGCCCGACCGGTCCAATGGGCGATGCAGCCGAGGTGCGAAACGATCGTCGAACGGCATCCGATGGCCACATCGCAGGCGGGTTGCTCGCGGGTCTTGATCGCCGCGAGCCAGTTTTGGTGATGATTCTTGACCGGGTGCCACGACTCGGGCTCCGTGGCCGATGCGAGAATACCCTTGGGAAACCCGTCCAGGAAGCCTTGCCGGCCGACGTGGATCCAGCCCTCTTCGCCGACGAACAGGGCACCGAAATTCTGCAAGCCCGTGTTCGCGTTCCAGCCTTTGGGGATGAAGTGCCGTTGCGGGTCGAGTTTCCCGGCGACCACTTGCAAGAGCACGTCGTCGGGGTACTTGTACGTTAGCGACGGATAGTCACCGGTCTGCGGCGGCACTACTTCAAACGGGCCGCTTTCGTCCATCCCCAGTCCCCACTGCACGACGTCGAAGGCATGGACCGTGTTGCTGGTCAGGTTGCCGCCGCCGAAATCGCGGCAGAAGTGCCACGGCACGACGTGTGGCGGCTTGCCGTAGCGGTGGAATCGGCCGTTGAACGGACGCCACGGCGCCGGGCCCAGCCACAGGTCCCAGTCGAGACCGTCGGGCACCGGTTCGACGGGCAGATTCACGTCTGCACTCGTGCCGGCATGCGTGACGTAGACGATCTTGACCTTGCCGAGCCGGCCCGCCTGGACCAGATCGCACGCCTTGATGAACTCGGCGGTGGACCGTTGCTGCAGGCCGATCTGGGCGACCCGGCCGTAGCGACGCGACGCCTCGACCATCGCCCGGGCTTCGCGGATTGTCTTCGAGATCGGTTTCTCGGTGTAGATGTCCTTACCTGCCTCGGCCGCCAGCACGGTGGCCGCGCCGTGCCAGTTGTCACCGGTGGCGATCACCACGGCGTCGATATCGTCTCGAGCGAGCAGTTCGCGGAGATCGTTATAGGTTCGGCAGCCACGGTAGTTGCCGCCGGGCCGTCTTGCGGCGTACGTTTGTTCGGCCACGGTCTTGCCGTTTTCACGTCGCCACCGGTCGACGTCGCAGACGGCCGTGACCTGGGCCTCTTCGTAACCGAGGAAGCCCCTTTCGTGCCCTTGTCCCATCATCCCCACGCCGATAAAGCCGAGCGAGATTCGTTCGCTCGGCGCGACGCTGCCGTCCTGGCCGAACACGGAGGAGGGGACGACCAAGGGCACCGCAGCGAACCCAGCCGCCGTCGTCTTGAGGAATTGCCGCCGATTCCACCGGGTGTTGGTTGTCCGACTCATTCGGTCTCCCTTCGCGATCAAGGTTTGGCAGTGGTTCGCTGAATATCGAATGTCGAACAAGGAATGTTGAAATATGAAGGAAAGACAGCATCACGCACGGCGCAAACGAAGTGTCCCTCGCACTTCAACATTCCTTGTTCGACATTCGATATTCTCTTCTCGCTACTACAATCCCCACGGCTCGCGCATCGCCCGGCCGCGTAGCCGATTTGCTTCGGCGTCGCCGATGAACTCCTCCTTGTCCGGGTCCCAACGCATTTTGCGGCCCAGGTCCATGGCAATGTTGCCCAGGTGGCTGACCGTGCTGCAACGATGGCCGATCTCGGCGGGGAAGTAGGGGTCGCTACGGGTCTTGACGCAATCGAGGAAGTTGCGATGCTCGCCCTGTGGGCATATGAACAGTTTCACTTCGTCCGGGCCGATCACGCTCTTGAGGATCTCGGGCGAACTGGCTTCCAGCGGGGCCGTCCAGCCCTTGTTGCCGACCCAGCCTTCGGTCCCCTCGAACTTCAAGCCCGTGCCGCCGCTGTCGACGTATAGCTCCACGCCGTTGGCGTAGCGATACTTCACGTGATACTCGTGGTAGACGTTGTACAGCCCGGTGGGATGCCGTTTGCCGGTCCCTTCGATCTCGACCGGGCCGGTCCGCTCGGTGTCGGCGGCCATCTGGACCGTGTCGAGTTGATGGGAACCCCAGTCGGTCAACTGCCCGCCCGAGTAGTCGCGATGCCACCGCCAATGGAACATGTGCAACCCGTTGCGAAACGGTTTCCACGGCGCGGGACCCAGCCACATGTCCCAGTCCAAGTTTGTCGGCACCGGCTTAGGCGTTGCGTCGCCCGGGTTGCCCGGGCCGCCGGGTAACTGGGAGTAGATCTTTGTCAGTTTGCCGATCCGCCCGTTGCGGACCAACTCGGCCATGCGGTTGTAGATCGCGATCGAGCGGTCCTCGGTGGCCGTTTGGTAGACGGCCCCGTAACGCTCGACGGTGTCGGCCAACACGCGGCCTTCGGCGATCGAGAGCGTCGGCTTCTCGCAGATCACGTCCTTGCCGGAGCGGATCGCGGCGACCGACATGGGCACGTGCCATTGGTCGCCGGTGGAGATCATCACGGCGTCGATGTCGCTGCGAGCGATCACCTCGCGCCAATCCTGTGTGGTCTGGCAGGTGAAGTCCTCGCCATAGCGACGCCTGGCGGCCTTGAGTCCCTCGTTGATCCGCCCACGGTCGACGTCGCAGAGCGCCACCGCCTGCGCGTCCGGCTGGGGCAGGAACATGTTGAGATTCCGCCCGATGCCTTGCCCGCCCAGGCCGATGAAGCCGACGGTGATTCGCTCGCTGGCCGGCGCCACGCCGATGGCACCCAAGGCGGTCGATGTGATCGCGTAGGGTGCGGCGGCCACGCCAACGGCGGCCGTCGCGGCACGGCGGAGCAGTTGTCTTCGGTTGTAGCGGTTGCTGGTCGATCGTTTCACGTCTCGTCCTCCTGATTGGTGTTCGTAGTGACCGCATTCATGCGGTTTTACAGGTTCGACCCGATAAATCGGGTCACTACAAACTACATCTTCCACGTCTCCCGCACCGCACGAGTCAGTCTCCGCGACACGTCCTCGTCGCCGACGATCTGTTCCTTGACCGGGTCCCAGGTGATCTTGTGGCCGACGCGGACGGCGATTTCTGAAAGGTGGCTGATCAGGTCGCTACGCACGGCGTCGTCGATATGGGCGACCGGCGTCTGCCGGCTCTTCACGCACTCGATGAAGTTGCGTTCCTGGCCGCTGCTCACCGGCAGGTGGACGTCGTCGGGGCCCAACACGGTTGTCTTCAACGACTCCGGTTCGCAGGCGACGTCGGCGTAGTAAATAGCCACCCAGCCTTCGGTGCCGATCAACTGGGCGTAGTTACCCAGTCCGGCCAGCCGCGGGTGCTCGTCCTTCTTTACACCGGCGGCCCAGTACGACATCTTCACGCCGCTGGAGAACCGGATGTTGACGTCCCAATTGGTTACCACGCTGTTGCGGCCTTTGTCCGGGATGACGCCGCTGCCTTCGATTTCCCATGTGCCGGCCAGATGCGTGTCGAAGGCCCAGACCAACAAGTCCAATGGATGGGCTCCCCAACCGGCGATGAAACCGATCGCGTAATCGTAGTCGTGCCACCATGCGCCGCCGCCGGCGGCCTGTCCGCAGTAAGGCCGCCATGGTGCCGGGCCGAGCCACAAGTCGTAGTCCAACTCCTTAGGCACCGGCACCACCGTGCGGGAACCGCCTGTGGCACTGTTGGGCGACTTGACGCGAATCTCGCGAATCTCGCCGATCTTGCCGCTGCGGACCAACTCGGCCCCCAACCGGCAGGACGCTCGCGCCCGGGCTTCCGTGCCGTATTGAAACACGCGATCGTATCGCTTGATTACCTCGCGACATTCGAGGTCCTGGGCCACGCAGACGCCGAGCGGCTTTTCGGTCGAGACGTCTTTGCCGGCCTTGGCTGCCGCGATCGTCATCGGCACGTGCCAATGGTCGGGTGAAGCGATCCCCACGGCGTCGATGTCCGGCCGGGCAAGCACGTCGCGGAAATCGATGTACGTCTTGCAGTCGGTGTTCTTGTAGCGTGCGTCGATGACCTTCTTTGCCCCGTCGCGGACGTTCTTCCAGACGTCGCAGACGGCCACGATCTGGACATCGGGGCAAGTGAGCTGCTCGCGAACGTTTACCATGCCGCGCGGGCCCGTGCCCAAGTAGGCGGTAACCACCCGCTCGCTGGCCGGAGGGCGTCCTTCGCCGCCGAGCGCGTTGGTCGTGATGACGTACGGCGCCGCCACCAGACCGGCCACGGCAGTCGTTGCACGGCGAAGAATCTGCCGCCGGTTGAAACGGTTCTCGACGGGTCGCTTCATGCTTGCGGTCCTCGCGCTGGAGGTTTGCTGAATATCGACGCCTGTTGGGGTGGCAGTGCAACTGCCACACCAACCTCTCCTCCAAGACCCGATAAATCGAGTCACTACGAACTACGAACTATATCCGCCAGGGGGAGCGGGCGGGGCGGTTGGCCATGCGGTTGGCCTGGTCGTCGTCGACGAACTGCTCGGCCTCGGGGTCCCACTCGAGCTTCCGATTCAGTTCCATGACGATGTTGGCTAGATGGCAAACGGTGGCCGAACGGTGACCGATCTCGACCGGCGCGTTCAGGCCGCGGCGGTTGCCCTCGCGAATGCAATCCAGCCAAATGCCCATGTGCGTGGTGGCTTCGCTCTTGGTGGCCAGGTGGATCTCGTCGGGTGCGATCCGCGAAGTCGCCAGCGACGTGGGGCTCGTCACCATTCGCTCGCGGGTGACGCGAATCCAGCCCTCGGAGCCGACGAACCGCAAGCCGCCCGTCTTCATCTCCTTGCCGCCGCTACGCAGCTTCACCGTCACGCCGTTGGCATAGGTAAAGTCGACCTTGATATCGTAGAACGTGTCGTGCAGGCCGCTGGCGTTCCGTTTGCCCGAGCCGACCACCTCGACCGGCCCCGAACCGTCGGCCCCAACGCCCCACTGGGCAATGTCCAGATGATGGGCTCCCCAGTTCGTCACGTCGCCGCCGGAGCAGTCGCTGACGAAACGGAAGTTGTAGTGGCACCGGTCCTTGTGGTACGGCGACCAGGGCGCGGGTCCCAGCCACATATCGTAGTCGAACCCCGCAGGAACCGGTTGCGGCTTCCATGGGTCGGCCTTGCCGGGGCGGGCGTAGATGTCGACCTCGACCGTCTTCAACTCGCCGATCCGGCCGTTGCGAACCAGTTCGCAGGCCCGGGCGAACTGACCGTACTCGGGCGAACGCTGCTGCGAGCCGACCTGGAGGATGGCCCCGTAACGCTTCACCACGTCGGCCAGTCGGCGTCCTTCGTCGATGTAGGCCGACAGCGGCTTCTCGACGTAGACCGCCTTGCCGGCCCTGATCGCTGCCGCGGCGATCGTGGCGTGCCAGTGGTCGGGCGTGGCAACGACTACCGCGTCGATGTCGTCGCGGGCGAGCACGTCGCGGAAGTCGTTGTACGACTTGCAACTGGTGCTGCGAGACTTCTTATCGATGGCCGCCTTGGTCTTCGCGCGGTTGACCGAGTCGACGTCGCAGACCGCCACGACCTTATCGCCGCCGACGATGATCTGGTTACCCCGGGCGCCGGAGCCGATCAGGGCGGTGGTGATCCGCTCGCTGGCCGGTCGGCTGGTGCCGGCCCCCAGCGAGGCCGAGGAGATGGCGTAGGGTATCGCGACCGCGGCACCGGTGGTCTTGAGGAAGTTGCGTCTTGTTCGTCGGTTGGGTTTTGGTTTCATCTGGATCCTCTCGAATGCATGGGGCGGGGCCTTCATTGTAGCGTTCTGCGATGTCGAATGAACCTACCCACCCAACTTGCCGTCCCCTCGGAACGCACCGGCAACCCGCAACCCCTTGCACCACAACGACTTACGCAACCGCCAATTTTTTGGCCGACGGCACATTTTGGCCCGAAACCGCCCGCTGCACCGCGATCACCGGCGCAGTAGATTCCCCCCAACGCCCCTTCGAGTTCGGCCGAACGCGTTATCGTGCGTTGACGAGGTACGAATAGATCGGCTGATTGGCCGAGGCAACAAGAGGCAAAAACCGGTCACCGCGAGGTGTGCGCGGTAGACTGCCGGCTCGACTGAGTTGCTGTCGTGCAAGGACGCGTCGCGTTTTGCGACCTGCGCGCCAAGGAATCGCCGCCAAGAACGATGCACAACCATCTCCCACGGGCGATCGCCTAAAGTCGCCGCCTGAGGAGTAACGTTACAGCCCTAAGCTACCGGACGTCGCTGCGATGGTGGAGTTTCCGCCGAGAGGCATATTGGGCCACTGTGGCAATCAGTTTCTCGCGGTCAATTGGCTTGGCCAGATAGTCGTCGCAACCGGCATTGAGGCACTTGTCTCGATCGGTGCTCATGGCGTGCGCCGTCAGCGCGATGATCGGACCGACGTAGCCCGTTTCTCGTAGTTTGCCGGTCGCATCGTAGCCGTCCATCACCGGCATCTGCATATCCATCAAGATCACGTCGAACGGTTCCCCGGCGCCGGACGCCTGCATTGCTTTCTCGCAAGCGATCTGGCCGTTCTCAGCTACCGCGACTTGGGCACCCGCCTTCTTCAGCACGAACGCGATCAGCCGCTGGTTGTCGAGGCCGTCTTCGGCAAGCAGGACGCGACAGTCCAACTCTTGCAGTGGTGTGCCGGGCAGGGGTTTTTCTTGTGGCGTTGCGACGTCGCGGTTGACGCACACCTGAGCGTCGATCATTTCAACGTCCTCAAGCGGGCCGGTTGCTGCCGTTACACGGAAGGTGCTTCCTTTTCCCACTTCGCTGGTAACCGTGACGTCGCCGCCGAGCATCTCAGCCAGTCGCTTGCTAATCGCGAGCCCCAGCCCCGTACCGCCGAACTTGCGCGTGGTGGACGAGTCGGCCTGGCTGAAGGCCTGGAACAGCTCAGACAGTTGGCCGTTGGATATACCGACCCCCGTGTCGGTGACCGAGAGTTCGAGCGTGACGCATGGGGTGTCATGCGCGTCGGCGACGGCAGCCTCCGCACCGTCTGCTCTGCGCACGGCGAGCGTCACCTGGCCCGACTCGGTGAACTTGATGGCATTGCCGAGGAGGTTTGTCAGTACCTGGCGCAGGCGCGTGGCGTCGCCCACGAGCGTGGAC
>JABMRB010001238.1 GCA_013202865.1 Candidatus Nealsoniibacteriota bacterium
GCCAAACTTCTCGACCACGACCGATTTGTCGAGCCGAGCCCGTCGGTATTCTTCTCCGGTTAGGGGGTTGAGCTTGTAGGGTGGTATCTCACTGCCGGTCGCCATGGCCAGCGCCAAGGCCCAGGCCTCCCAGTTCGCACGGTCTTGCGTCTGGATCTCCTGTCCCTGTCCGATACGTCGCAACAACAGGCGGGCGGCCACCGTGGAAAAGTCGTCCGCATCCTGCCTCTCCTGCAAGTCGCGGGCAATCGATTCGAGCGTCTCGGCACGGCGGTAAAACGGTTCCCGGCAGGTGTCGATGATCTTGCACATCGTTTCGAGGTAGTAGAGTTCGTCGCGGTCGACGTTGCGCACGGTAGTAGCAATCACTTCGCGAAGGCTCGCTTCCTCGCCGAACTCTGCGATCTCCTCCGGCAAGAGCAGGAGATGAAAATCGCCGTTACGGACCATCTCGTAAGCGTGCATGCCCATGGCCCGTTCGCCGATCCAAGCATCGGCGTCCGCAGGCCACGACTCCAATTGCTTCTGAACCACCGTCTGAAGCCGGCTCAACTGGACCGGAGTCGTGCGGTCGTGTTGTACAATCTCCAGCAACACACGGAAGGCTTCGCCGCGGATGTACGCCGCATGCAGCCGGCAGTCCAGGTGCTCCTCGGCCCCCAAGCACTCGGCCAGCCTAAGCATGGCTGCGAGCGACACGACCGCCTCGCTCACCTTGCCGGCGTCCAATACGTCGGCCGCGTGAAAAGCCTCCAGATGGGCACAAACCCGCACCACCTCGATGGACTCCAACTCGGCCGAGAAACCGTACGCGTGCGAGATGCCGAAATCACACTGCGGCCGCTTCAAGGCAACTCGGGCCTGCTTCCGCTGGGCGTCGTACTTGTCGCGCAGCTCGATCGCGTCCTGCAACTTCAGCGGCGTGAACTTGAAGCGATCCTGCGGAAACAGACGCTCGGTCCGCTGCAGGATCGATTTGGCTTTGTTCCTCTTGAACAGAGTAACCAACCCTGCCGCGACGTTGTCTTTCTCGGGCGGAAGTGTCCTGTCGAGTTGCTCCGGCGTACCGCTGCCCTCCTTGATCCGTTCCAACTCGTCGCGCAGCTTCTGGTTCTTGCTCCGGCTCAGCCCGGGCAGTTTGCCGTAGTCTTCCGGCTCCGATGGTTGCGGCGCCGTCGACTCCCGGCCACAGCCGGCCGGCAGCACGCTCAACAGGATCAGGGTGAGTGTGGCGTATCGCATGACGTTACGTGTCCTGCCGCAAGAAGTCCAACGGCTTCAGGTCGATCAACTCCGCCAGCCCTGCTTCGGCCAATTCGCTTCCGGAGACGTGTCGGCTCTCCTTAACCCATTGCTGAATCTTCTCGTCTTCGATGCCGAACATCCCGGCCAGCAGCGTGTCCATATCGCCTTCGAGCTGTCCGAAGTGCCGGGCCCATTCGGTCGCCTCGCCCAGGCCCACGTTCTCCTCGCTCTGCCATTTCATCGGATGAAACAGCAGCACGCTGAAGCGGGTGACCAGCCGGCGGTGACAGGCGGCCAGCGGCCAAACCGCAGCCGACGAACACTCGCCCGTGACGATCCCCGTTGCCCGAAGCCCCCGCAACACGATCAGCGACGCCAGCGCAATCGCCACATAGGCGCTCCCGCCGACCGAATCGAAATAGAGCACACACTCGCCGCCCGGCTCCACACCGAGCAGCTTCTCCGACAAGTCCGCCTCGTTCTCGCTCAAGTCGCCCGTCAGGCAGATCTCCACCGGCCCTTCCTGTTGCCGCTCCTCTTCATCCATCGTGCGTCTCCCCAGTTGGGATTTCAGATTTCGGATTTCAGATTTTAGATTGTCAGATCATAGACGCCCGACCCCAAATCCCAAATCCCAAATCCCTCCCCCCAGGCCCCCCGGTCGCGGGCCCCTTGGCCTAGGGAATGATTCTGCGACACCTCCGCGGGCTTCCGCCCTCGGCTAGGGGTGCTCACAGAAGCCGCACGACTCCCGAGCCCC
>JABMRB010001239.1 GCA_013202865.1 Candidatus Nealsoniibacteriota bacterium
AGGTGAAGACGTACACGCATCCGCTCTCCGGACGCCAGGAGCCGCTGGACTGCTTCCGCGGCTACATCGGTTGCAGCCACCTGCTCGCCTCCGGTGCGGCCCTGTTCGGCAACAAGAACGGCATCGCGCACTGGAACCTGGGCGAGTCGTGCGGATATACGCCGCTGGCGGGCATGTCGCTGGCCTGCGGTTTGGGGGCCGTGCCGGCCGGGGGTGTCTACGTGGCGCCCGAGGGACGCTCCGGATGCACGTGCGCGACGCCCATCTTCACCTCGATCGCGCTGTATCCCCGCCGCAAGGCGCGCATGTGGAGCGTGGGAGTTCCGGCCGGTGTTTCGACGCCGACGGCCACGCCCGTGCAACAGATGGCGATCAACCTCGGGGCTCCCGGATTCCGCCAGGACGCTCGCGGGCGGCTCTGGATCCCCTACCCGGCCACGGGCGGCGAAGGCATCCTGGGCAACTGGCTGCCTAAGTACCAGCACGACGAGTCGATGTTCTACCGCCACAGTGAGGACCGGCTACCGATCGAAGGAACGGACGTGCCCTGGGTCTTCACGTCCGGATATTCACACACCAAGCCACTCGTGTTCCGGCTGATCGATCCGGGTCAGGAGCCGGGCAAGTATACGGTCCGGCTCTATTTCGCCGAACCGGAGGACATTGCGCCGGGCGGGCGTGTGTTCGGCGTTTCCCTGCAAGGAAAGGAAGTCTTTCGGAATTTCGACGTTGCTGAGCAGGCCGGCGGTGCGCGAAAGGCAATCGTCAGGCAGTTCCGCGGGATACCGGTTGCCGACAATCTTGTTGTGGAACTCCACGGCAAGGACGATTCCGCGGCAAAACCCCCGATTCTCTGCGGTCTGGAGGCAATCAGGGAAAGGAAATGACGAAGCACGAATGACAGTGGGGAAATGACGAATGACGAATGACGAACACGGGCATTGCCGTCATTTGCTCCTACTTCGTCATTCGTCATTCGTGCTTCGTGCTTCCGTATTTCCCCCCCTATCTACCCAGATTACCGCAAACGGGGCCAAGAACGCCGTTGCCGTGGCGGGAGGCTTGTTTACTTCGCATATCGCAAGGTGTATCCTCGGGAAGGGAGTGGGAGGTGGATAGTCAGAAGTCCACGGTCCGGATGGCCGAACACCGACGACTGATGGCTACCCACTATCCACTGCCCACCATCCACTACCCCTAGTACAAGGAGAAGCGTTATGAAGAGGTTCAGTTGGTTGTTGATGCTGCTGTGCATCTGCATGTTTGCCGTCGGATGTCCCAGCGAGGAGGATGCCGGCAACGGTGACGACGGCAGTGACAACGCGACCGGCGACGACGCGACCGGTGACGACGCGACCGGCGACGACGCGACCGGTGACGACGCGACCGGTGATGACACGCCCGCCGACGACACGCCCGCCGATGACACGGAGCCGGATCCTTTCGACACGAGCGACGACACGCCACCGATCGAGCCCGCGGCTGACGATACGCCGCCGGACATGCCCGCGGTTGACGATGTGCCGGCGGACATGCCCGCGGTTGACGATGTGCCGGCGGACACGCCCGCGGTTGACGATGTGCCGGCGGACACGCCCGCGGTTGACGATGTGCCGGCCGCCGACGATGCGGCCGACGAGCCCGCCAAGAAGGCGGACCCGTTTGGCGAGAACAGCTAACCGCGCTTGCGGATCAGGCAGATCGCCGCTTGCGGCTTAGCAGATCAGACGGGCTAAGCCGCAAGCGGCTACGGCTCATACTCCACGATCAGTTCGGCCGGTTTGCCGCCTTCGCGGGAAACGTAGGTCACGCCGTCGCAACTGGTTGGGTCGATCATCAGGCTCAACTCGTTGCGGCCGGTCAGATCGACGTTCAACGGGCACTCGACCACCTGGCGCTCGGCGACTCGTCCGAGCCGGCCTATTTCCTTGCCGGGCTTGGGACGGTTCGGGTAGGTCATCTCCTTCTCGGCCCACGGCTGGTCGACCAGACAGATACGGCCCGAGTCGCCCGTCGGGTTGCCTGCGTTGAAGATCCGCAGCCGCGCGCTGATCGGCTTGCCGGGCAAATCGAGCCGAAACTTCAAATAGGCCGCTGCGTGATCGCTGTCGCCCATCTTCTGCTGGCCCCCATCGATCAACAGCGTGTCGACGGTGCCCCGATTGCGATCCGGGTATCGACCGTGGACGTACGTGTCTTCGACCGGATGCAACACGACGCGACCGCGGCGGCCAAGGTGCTCGATCCGAACTGCTTGCTGAAGTTCGACCGAGCCATCGTCTGAACGCACGATCCGGATACCCACTGCATAGTCTCCCGCCGGCGTGTCCAGGTCCTTCACGGTCGTTACGACGGGGACCGTCTTTCGCTGCCCGGCGGCCAGCGTGAGCTTCATTTCCTTAGGCGAGATCTCGAACCCCTTGGGGGCAATTAACTTCAACGTACCCGTGGCCGTTTCGTCGCGGAGGTTCGTCAGTTTCAGTTCGACCGACTGTTTCGGCTGCAGGCTGCTGAGCAACAAATCCGGCATCGTGCATCCGAGCGTGAGCACCCGGCGGCGGACGATCTCCACGCCTTGCAGGATCGGTAGTTGATCGGCGTCGGACATCCCGGCCTTGGGCAGCAATTCGATCGTCAGCGCACCGTCAACCTCGATGCCATCGAATCGGGCGAAGACGGCCCGGTTGCGACCGCCGGCCGCTGCCGCCACGTCGTAGGCCTTGTGAACCACCTTGCCTTGCAGCTTGATGTCGAAGACCCGCTGCCCGGGGCGATCGTGTACCGGATCGGCAAACGCGAGCCGCACGTCGTACACGGCCGTGCCGTCGGCCTTGTCCAACAGCGGAATCGTACACTTTTGCAGCCCGATCGCCGCGGAGGCGAACAGCCAGGGGTCGACTGTGCCGCCGGCAGCGAGGGACTCAGTCCCGGCAACTGACGCATAGTTGGAATTGTCGGTAACGAACCGGCCGCCGGGATGGAACGATTCGGACGCCTTGAACTGCAACACGAGCGACCCACCCGGCCGGGGATAGCCCAGCCACAGGTTGCCGGCCGCGTCGTTGCGGTCGCCCGGGGCACCAAAGTTCAACGCCAGGCGTTTGACCGGCGTCATCGATCCGGGCGCGCTGTAATAGGCCCAGGCCTTGTTTTTCTCGGCCGGCTGAAAGACGACCGTACAAACGTTGGGAAACGCACACATGCACCCGGCACTGGCCTCGGGAACCATCAGCAGACCGCCGGCGGGGATGAAGTTGATCCAGCATCCGGGCCGATGGGCCCCGAAGTGCATCGTGCCGTAGTCGCCGTTGAGATCGTAGTAGCCCAGGTTCCATGAGCGGAAGAACAAGCAATTGGGCGAAGCGATCGGCAGGCCGCAGTGATGGCCCGGCCGGGCGAACTGCCAGGGGTCCGTTTGGCCGGTAACCGGGTGGACGCGGGTCTGCTGCTTGCCCGTGTGCAGATCGAACGCCCAGGGCTCGGCGTAGAGCGTTTTGTCGACGATCAACGGGCGAACGCGGAAGCCGATTTCCCGAGCCCAGAGCGATTTTCCGTCGTCGCCCGAGAGGGCGATGACGCGTCGCGAGTCAAACTCGCCGGCAAAGAACTGCTGCCAGTAGTGTCCGTCGAGATAGACACCGAAGAGCACGAGCACGCCGTCGCGGTACATCGCGGCGAGGATCGCACCGTCCTTTTTATGCCCGGCATGGAACCCGCCGCAGTTGTCCGCATCGACCGGCTCCTGCCAGCGGACGTTGCCCGTTTGGACGTCCAACGCAGTGACCAACCGCACGTCGGTCGCCGCCAGCTCGGCCAGTGCCTTGGCCCGTTGCGGCTCGGGTAGTTTCTCGATCTGCTGGCGTTGAGGCGACAATATCGTCTCGCGTTGCTGGTCGGTGGGGTCGGTGCTGACCAGGAAGACGCTGCCGTCGCCGGCGGCAATGGAGTTGTTGGAGATCTGCTTGGCGCGATGGACCCAGCGATGGCGGCCCGTCTTGACGTCGATCGCAAAGAGACACTCGCTGTTGACCGATCGCGTACCGGCAGAGCCCAGCAGCATGTCGCCCACCCGCGCGATGTATCCCCAGCGGCGGGGCCGATCATGCGTAGCCGGTGGCAGCGGATAGGTGGCCATCGTTTTGCCGGTGGCCGGATCGAGCCGCAAGCACTTGTCGCCGACGGCCACGAACAGCCCGTCGCGGCCCAGCACCAGGTTGCTCGTATCGTGCGAGGCGGTGGTTCGCATGGCGCCGGGTATTTCGCGGCGCCAGAGTTCGAGCCCGTTGTAAGCGTCGTAGGCCATCACCACGTTTTCACCCTGGACGAACATCCGCCCGTCCAACGAGAGCGGTCCGGCGGCCCGGGCGTGCCGGTTTACCATGCTGCCGGGGCCCGGTTGCCCGAACCAGAGCACGCGCAGCGGGGCCTTGATCAGTGTGTCGTCGCCGCAGGCCGTGTTACCCGGCTCGCCGTATTGGTGGGTCCAACTGCCGGCCCCGGGCAACGCGCCGCGGGTGGCTTGGAATCCGCCGATCACTCCAGCGGAGCCGCCGTTTTCTCGGGGACCGTCCTGCTGTGGCCTCTTCACCCGCCGGCTCGGGTCGCCGATCACAATCCGCCCGCCGTGCGGCTTGAGCATGCGAGATATCTCGTTGATATCGACAGCGTCCCTCGCTGCCGGCGGCACAGCATCCCTCGCTGCCGGCGCGTCGGCCACCAGGGCCGTCTCCGAAACGATCAGGTTGGCGAAGTAATCGGCGTAGGGAACCTTATCCAACGGCCACTGCTCCACACACACCCGATCGCCATAGACCCCGGCCGCATCGAGCGTCTTGCGGGCGGCGGCCACCTTCTTCGCGTCGGGCGAGACGGCGTAGATCATCAACTCCGATCGCTTGGCCAATTCGAGAGCAAGCTGCCCGGTTTCCACACCCGCCACCAGACAGTAGCCGCGGCGGATGCCCGTCTCCTTGAGCACCGCCTCCGCGGCCTCGCGGAACACGGCCGCATGGGGCGAACCGGCAAACGGGTCTTTGTCGACCGGCTCGCTAACCGACCCATGAATCGCTGATCCTTTCGCCGCGAAGCTGTAGATCATGCCCTTGTCCGTGCTGACCAGCAATCGCCCGCCGGCCGCGGCCAGTCCCTTGGCGGTCCCGGCCACTTCGGCATTCCAGAGCGCCTTTCCCGTTTTCGCATCGACTGCCGTCACCTGCCCGGCCCCGCCGGCAAACAACACGTCGCCGGCGAGGATCAGCGAATCGGCACACGGGCAAGGCGTGGTCCAGCGGACCGTCTTACTGTCCTTGCGATCGACGGCCTTGAGTTGCGTGTTGCTTGCCAGGTAGGCCGTCTCCTCGGTAACGACCATCTTCCGCCCGGCGAACGTGGCGAAGCGGTCGCGCGACCCGCTACGATAGCCGACGACTTCTTCGGTGCCCGTGTAGATATCCTTGCCGGCCAGCAGGGCGTAGGTCCCGCCGACGGTCTTGCCGAAGAAGGGCGACGCGGCGGAAAGCCGACCCGTCTTGCGATCGAACGCGGCGGGTGAAACGCGACCCATTGGCACGTAGAGATTTGTTGCGGAGGCCAGCAGATAGCCTTGCGGCGCAATGCGGCTTTGGGGCTGCTCACCGCCGGAACCGTTTCGCCAGATCTCCCGCCCGTCGGACGCGTCGACGGCGTACAGGAACACGCCCTCGGCCGGGAAGATGCCGGCGCTGAAATGGGCCGTCTTCCCGTCCACCAGTACGCCGGTGCGCAACGGCCACAACGAGATCATCTTACCGTGGCCCAGCACGCGGCGATCCTCCGGGGCACCGCAAACCTTCCAGACGACCGATCCGTCGGCGGCGTCGAGGCAATAGGCGTAGCCGTCGTCGGAACCGACGTAGACCCGCCCGTCGACAACCATCGGCGCCAGCCGCACGGGCCCACCGGTAATCGTCGTCCAGCGGATCTGCCCGGTGGCGGCGTCGAGGCAATATACTTTGTTGTTGGCCGAGGAGCCGAAGAAGACAGCATCGCCGGCGGCAACCGGCTGAAAGACGTCGTCGAAGTGAACGCGGCGCAGTTCGAGGATATTTTCAACCGGCTCGGGCTTGGGGTCACCCCATGCGGGCTTCGGCGCTTGCGCGGCCCGAAATACCCACGACTGGGCCAGCGGCACGGCAACCTTCTCGGCCGTAATGCCGCTGCGGGCGGCGTCGTGGCGATAGGTCGGCCAGTCGTCCGCCCGGGCCGCCGCACCGCACCACAGCAACGCAACGACCATCGCCCCGTTCGTCCAACGCCTGTCGTTTTGCATGTTCGTCACGGTCTCATCCTTTTCTAAGAGGAAGGCACCAAAAGCCCGCCGATTGCATCGGTGGGATCCGCCGCAGTGCAATTCGGAGGTGTTTGCAAGTCCACGGCACACCCCATGAGATAGCGGATATGGAGACGAATGTCAATCGTTTCCTTGCCGAAGAGACTTTTCGGCGTAGACTGCGACCCCCACTCTTGGAAGGTGGCAGCTACTGCATCGCGTCGTCGATAGCATTTTGCGACCGTTCGAGGTTGGTGGCCGTCGATTGGCCAACCACGGTGATCACCGAAATACACGCCAAAAAGATCAGCATCAGCATCGCCGCGTACTCGACGACCGTGGGGCCGTCCTCGGCAGCCAGAAACCGCGTGATTTTCGCCAAGAAGGATTTCATGGATTCGCTCGTTCTGCCGTCGCGCGTGCTTCAGAGGTTCCTCTGCCCGATCTGCTTCATCACAAACCTAGGACGGCCACCGGCCCGGGGCAATCGGCTGGTTCAAGGGAGTTTGGCGATGTTGGCCGGCGTGCTCGTTGCCAACCGGATAATCGGTGCGATCGGGGGGAAATGACGAAGCGCGAATGACAGTGGGGGAATGACGAAGCGCGAATGACAGTGGGGGAAAGACCAAACACCAATTACCAA
>JABMRB010001240.1 GCA_013202865.1 Candidatus Nealsoniibacteriota bacterium
CCCGGCTTGGACAACAGGTCGGCCAGCGGTTTGGCGGCCGCGCGGTCGCCGATCGTCTCCAGCGCCAGGCCCACGGCCCGGTGGTGCGAGAAGTCGTGCTGCGCGGTGAGCGATTGGGTCTTCTCCAGAATCACGGGCACGGCCTTGGGGTCGCGGGCGCGGCCCAACGCGACGACCTCGTTGTCCAACGGGCTCAGGGCGGAGCCGAACTGGCCCATGCCGCGGTAGTTCCAGCCCTTGTCCCATTGGGCGGTCGCGCGGACCTGCCCGATCAGATCGTCCACACCGGCGCGGTTGCCCATCGTGCAAAGCACCCGGGCGTAGGCCAATCGCTCCTTGGGATCCTTGGCGGCCGCGTAGGCCTGCTGCAACATGGGCAGCGCCTTTTCGGGATGCGAGAGGATCACGGCCGCACCCTTGCGGCCGTCCTTGACGTTGCGGACCGCCGCGGCGATCTGCTCGTCGGGCAGCGGATAGGAATCTTCGTCGTCGAGCACGCTGCTGGGCAGATTGCCGACGTCGACGAGATGCTGCTGCAACTTCTTTACGTCGATATTGCGCGGCGTCGTCTTCTTCTCGACGGCCATGGCGGCGGCCACGCCCGCGGCGTAACCTCCGTTCTGAATGTCGGGCTGCATGCGGATCAGCGGCACAGCGTCGCGATGGGCACTGACGCCCAGGCCCGTGACGAGGATCCCCTCGAGGTCCGCCGGCAGGAACGCGCGGTACGGCATGTGGACGTTGAACCCGCCGTGCTCGGGGTGTTCCAGCAACAGGTAGGGATCGATCGTGTAACCGTGCGTATCGAAGTTGCTTCGCGCGATGACGATCGTGTCCGGGTAGGTGCGGTTGTTCATCTGGTCGAGCAGCGTGATCCGCGTGTCGCCGACGATTCGCCGCCGCTCGCGGGTGTCGATCAGCCGGCCGTGGTCGAAGGCGTCGGGGTACTTGCCTTTGGAGTAGACGAACGTGTGCCAGACGTCGACCAGATCGGTCTCGTCGACGATCGTGAAGTCGGTATTGTTGTAGGTCCCGCCGAGCCGAAGGCCGGGGAGGCCCGTGCCTTGCATGCCGAACTCCGTGGCGTCGGTATAGGCACACTCGGCCCCGGCGGCGGCGGCCACGTCGGCGTTGCCGGTGGCGTCGATTACGGTCCCGGCCAACACGACACCGCGGCCAAACGGCGTGGCTACGACGGCGCCGATCACGCGTCCGTCGTCGATCAGGGCCCCGCAGCCGATCGTGCCGAACCAGATATCGGCGCCCGCCTTGAGCAGTTCGCTGCGGTACCACTCCATTTTTTGCTCGATCACCCAGCCGGAGGCACCGGGAATCGTGGCGGTGAACCCGACGCGATTACCCCAGTAGTATTTCGCGATTGCCCCTTGGGTGCCAACGCCGCCCAATCCGTGGAGATACTCGACCACCAGTGTCTTGGCCCCGCGCCGCGCGGCCCCGATGCCGGCCGGTGCTCCGCCCGTGCCACCGCCGATAACCACGACGTCGTATCGCCCCAGCACGGGCAACGCGCGAGGGTCTTGCTCGATGGTCTGATATTGTTGCGTCGGGCGGATGCCGCCGAGAAACTCGCCCACTTCGCCGGTAGCCACCGGTTTGGCGGCCAGTGTGCCGGGCAGTTTCACGCCCGTCGGTGCCGGCAGCGATTTGGCTTCTGCTGCTGCCGCGGCGCCGATCCGCCGGCCGACGTGCATCAGTGCCAGCGGTCGCAATAGCTTCTCGGCCTGCTGGCGGGAGACGTCGGCACATCCGCCGAGCACGTAGACGCGCGGCACGTCGGCCGGCTGAAATGCTCCCAGCGGCAACCGCTCGGCACCTTGCCACGGCCCGGCCACCGGTTGCCGGCCCGCCATGGCGTCGGGCGGGACCTCGAAGAGCACGTCGGACGTGAATTGTTGTTCCGGATGATACGTCGATGTCCGGGCTTGTTGCTCGGCGGCGGCCCAGGCTGCGTAGCTATCGTCGGCGACGGGCAGTTGCAGTGTGTACTCGATCACCTCGAACGTGCCGCTGGAGGTCTTTGCGCTGTTCGGATAGGGCCCATGGAACGGCGGCGCGGCGATCCGTGCCGAGAGGTTCGGACCGCGTTGGACTTCGCCGCCGATGACCACGCGCTTGAACGTGTGCATGCCGGCCGGATAGGGCCGAAACTTCGCACCGGCCGCCCGGGCCACCGTGGCGCGATCCGTCGCGTCGATGATCGTCCGGGCGATCACGGCCTGACGCCCGGATCGATTCGCCATCACGATGCCGCATGGGTTGCCGTCGCCGTCGCGCAACACGTCGGTGGCGTAGCAACTGTAGAGGAACTGCACGCCGGCGGCCAACAGGGCCTCGTCGAGCGTTTTCTTCACGTGCATCGGCCGCGGCGGCGGAACCTTCACCGAGGGAACCACGGCGGCGACCGGTGCCGGGGCAATGATCTCGATCTCGCCCAGCAGCGTCCGCGTCACGGCGTCGGGCCTCTTCACCGCCAACCGCACGTATCGGGCCTTCGTGCCGACCGGCGCCGAGAGCACGTCGTTCTCGCCGGTGAACGGTCCGCTCTTGACGGTTGCGACCGGTTTCCAACTCTGCTTGTCGTCGCTGACGGATACGGCCAGGCTCTGCACGTCGAAGTTGTCTTCCGGCGTGCTGCCGAGGCGACGGTAGTACATCAGCCGGACTTCCTTGATCTCTTGCGAGGTCTTCAGATCGGCCGTGACGGTCACGTCGCCGTCGTACTGCACGCTCTGCGACGGGGCGTTGGTCCAGCGGCCGTCGGTTAGCAGCGACGGCGGGCTGGTGTCCTTGTGCTTGGCCGTGCTGGCGAGGTCGGTTTCGTACGTCAGCGGGATGCGATTCGGGTCGGGTTGCGACGCGTCGACGATCGGATCGGTGAAGATCCGCCGGGCCAACGGCGAGTCGGGCACTTCACCCTCGTCGAGCCACAACCGCAAGGTGGCCGTCACGTCGTCGCCCAGGTACGGATGCGGCGCCGCCAGGAAGACCGTTGCCCCTGCCTCGGCCGCCGCCACGGCCGCCTCCACGGCCCCTGCTCCCCCGCCGACGACCACCACGTCGACCTGGTACGCCACCGGGATCTTGCGGCCCGACTCGTTCACCACAGCCGCCGCATCAACCGTTGCCGGCACTGCGGCGAGAGAAACCGACAACAGCAGAAACGCGAAATATCGACCGATCATGGCAGCAACTCCTGAGGCTTGGGAACCGTTGACGAACCACGGGCCTATTATAGACGGTGGCGAGTTGGTGTGACAGTAGGCATGACAAGCACGCACCCTACGGTCTTATTCCTCACTCGCGATCGACGGAACCGTCTTCTCGATCGGTTGAGCGGTGAGAATCGCTCGCAGCACGGCCGACTCGAGATTGGCTGGGGCGAGCAGGCGGGCGGGCTCCTCGGCCTCCCAGCTTTCGCGCATCCGGGCGTCGCTGAAGACCGATCCGCAACCTAGCGCCGTGACGGAACCGTTGCCGTGCTTGACGGTGGCGCCGATGGGTATGTCCGGGCCGAGTTCCACGAGCGGTTCGCCGCCGCGGACGAGCCATGCCCGGGCGATGGGAACGTTCATCCAGTGCTCTTGATCTTGGTCGGTCACGACCAGTTCACCGTGGCGGGGCTCCGTGGTGTCGAACGACAATCCGAAAGGCTTCAGCAGGTCACCGGCCGTCGAGGGGGTGTTGCCCGGCGAATCGATCACGAGCAAATGCCCACCGCCGCGGACGTAGCTATCCAGCGAGTCGAGCCGTTGCGCGTCGGGCTTGCGGTTCGGGTAGACGACCACCAACAGATCGCCCGTGAGCGCGTCGGCCCCGGCGGCTTGCGTGGTCGAGTAGCCGAGCAGGCCGATCCAATCGCGAAAAGCGCTGAACTGTTTCTCTTCGCTGCCGCTCGTGGAATCCGACCGCGAGAAGACCTCCGAAAGTGTCTCGTCGAGGACCACGTCGCCGGCATAGAAGGACTCGACCGGTTGGCCGGTCATCAGCGACCGCAGCAAGGCGAACTGCACGTTGAAGCGAACGTAGGTGTTCGAGTCGAAGAGTTCATCGGCGGTCGGCTGGTCCATCCAGCTTTGGCCCATGTTCATGTCGTTCAATACCGACCCGAACCCGACGGCCATGACAGTGCCACCGTCCGCGAACCGGGCGACGGCCGCGACCGGCGCGGTGCCTAGCCGTGCGATCTGGTCTCCGCCGGTGACCGTGCAGGCCTGGCGGATCTGAATCGCCGGCCAAGCGTCGGTCATCATTAGCCCGGGCTGATCGTCTGCGTCGCCGCGGACAAGGCGATCGTGCCGGATGGCAAGTCCGAACGGTTGCAGCAGGTCGTTGGCCGTCGAGCCGGTGTTCTCGGGCGCATCGACGACGAGCAGTTTTCCGCCTTCCTCCTTGACGTATCGCACAAGCCGCTCGATGTACTGCGGGCTGACCGGTCGCTGGGGACAAATCACCACGACGGCGTCGCCTGCGAAGACCTCCATACCCTGGCGGCGGGCCGTGTAAGGTCTTCCACCCGGCAGGTCCACGCGCGAGATCCACTGTTCGAACAGTCCGTAGCCTTGGCCGTACTCCCAGCGGCCGTTTTCCTGGATGTAGGGACCCTTGCTCAAGGGCACGTCGGACGTGGTGCGGTCGATCACGATGCGGGGCAGGGGATCTTTCGGCGCGGGCACGGGCATATACGCACGCCCGTGGCCTGCGATCGCGACCGACGCCGCCGCGAAGCCGCATGTGCCGGCCGCCAGCAGCACGAGCCAGCCGTCCTTGCGAGTCCACGCGAGATAGAGACCGATCCCCAGCAGCAACACGCCCAGCGTCAACAGCCACGGGCGGGGGTCGGCCGGCGCGTCGTGATTGAGCCATTCGACCATGCCGGCGAACAGTTCCGCTTTGCCGGGCTGAAAGACGCAGAAGTTGGAGAAGATGGTCGAGTCAGTAAAGGCCAGCACGCGACCGCGGCCGTGCCGGGTCGACCAGAGTTGGACGAACGCCCCGTAGCGCATGTCCGCCCGGTGCTGCGGCACGGTGTGGTAGTTCTCCGCGCGATAGTTGGGCGGCAGGCTCCAGAGGCCCGTGCTGAGCATCGCGGCGCGGCCGCTGCTTCGGCCCGGATCGATCGAACAGGAGACGGCCATGTCGGTCGGCGGCATGTGCTGCACGCTCGGATGGGGCGTTTTCGGAGGAACGTATTTCTGGTCGTAAGCCGATTCGCCGAAGCCGAACAGCAGGTCGTCGCGGAAGGTGAAGCCCATCTTCCGCGTGACGTCGTTCATATAGCTGCCCGAGTTGAAGACGTTCGTATGATCGCCGATCAACAGCAGCCCGCCGCCCCGCTCGACGAACTCGACGACCGCTTCGACTTCCTCCCGAGTGTAACGTTCGGTCGGCGTTTTGATTACCAGCACGTCGCAGTCGCGTAGCGTGCGCAGGTCGATCTTCTCAGAGTCGGTTAGTCGCGACATTTCGTAGAACTGCGAGCAGTAGCGATAGATTGCCGCGTAGTTGTAGCCCGAGTCGTGGCCGAACCGGGTCGTGTCGTAGGGTCGGTCGGTCGGCTCCCAATCACTGTGGCGTTCGACGATCTTGACACGGCCGGCTTTGCGTTGCCCGACGGGGTCCCATTGGACGGCCGCGGTGAGCACGCCCACGGCCGCCGCCACCGCAACGATCGCTGCCGGATACCGCCAGCGTGGGGCGTGATCGATTGTCGCTGCGACCGGTTCCTTGTCGTCGGGCCCTTCGGGCGTGTCGTCGGGCCCTTCGGGCGTGTCGGCGGGCCGTTCGGGCTTGTCGGCGGGTACCGGCATTCGGACCAACCGCCATGCCAATAGAACCGGAACGGCCAGCAACAACAGCAGTACCCAGGGTGAGAAGAAGTGGTTCATCACGTGCAACGGGGTCTCGGGGTCGGCCCGCGAGACCCGGTGCAGGTAGACGGCCGTCAGCAGTGTGGCGCGGATCGGCAGCCACACCAGCGCGATGGCAGCCAGCTTCCACAACGCGTCGCCCCAAGCTTTGCAGAAACGCCCCTCGGGTGATCGCCCCCACGCGAGAAGTCCGACCGCCACCACCGAACCGACGAAGAAACAGAGCGACGCCGGATCGACCAGCAGGTCCCAGGTGGCCGCGAGCCGATGGACCTGTCGCATCGAGTGCATCACGACCATCGAGCCGTCGGCCGTTGCGTCAATGCCCGCGAGTCTTGCCAGGCCGGCCAGCATCTCCGTTAGCGGCCGAGGCAAGTCGTGCGAGCGAGCGGTTACACCCGTGTAGAATGCCATCGAAAGCGCCTGGGCGATCATCACCGCGCCTGCGACGACCGCACCGCGGGCCACCCAACGGGGCCAACGTCGGGGGATCGGCAGCAGTTCGACTGCCAAGCCGGCGGCGATTAGCAATGGAGCCATCCGACCCGGCCATGGGGCAATCAGGACCATCGGCACCAACAAAACCAATGCCAAACCCGTTTGGCGACGGTCGGGTAGCCGGGCCGCTGTATCACTGGCAGCGAGGGACGCTGTGCCGCCGAGCAGCAGCACGCCGATCGCTACGACTAGCCCCCAGACCAACGTTTGGGCCAAGGTTTGGGCCGGCAGGTAGTAGCTTTGCCCCAACAACCAGGAGCCCGCCAACAGGGCCGTGCCGATCCAGATCCGCATCATGGAGTCTCCTCTTCGGCATCCTTCTCGGCATCGTCGTTGGGGACGGCCCGGGGTGGAAGCGGATCGAACGGCATCAACTCCAGCCCCGTGCCGGGCACGTCGTCCGGGGTGATTCTCGGCGGCAGGTCGTCCGGGGGCGTGATTTCGGTGCCCGGGTCCTTGTCGGGCTGCGACGGCGGTTGAGTTGCCGCTTCGCCGGGAGGTTTGTCGTCGGGCTGCAACGGCGGTTGAACTGTCGCTCCAGCGGGAGGTTCGCCGTCGGGCTTCGCGTCATCGCCCGGTGGAATCCACTCGGGCAAGCCCGTTACTCGTGGCAGGAACCATCGCCAGAAGCGAATGTTCCCGGTCGCCTTTGCTCGCTGCGTCTCCAGGTTCCCGTTGGTTGCAAAGAGGGTATCGCCGATCACGGCCACGTATCCTTCGCCAACCGGCCGGGTGACAACGTAATGCCGCTGCTGCGACCGCTCCGTGTGCCATGCAATCACCGTCCAATCGTGCGTGTCGCACTTGACTTCCCACGGCGCGTACGCTTGCAGGAGCACTTGCGAATCGCCCGCGGCGATCGAGAAGCTAGTCGGCCACTGGTCCGGGCTCGGCTGCCGGGCAAGCAGCGTCGGCTCGGGCTCGTCGATCTCCGGCGGCAGAGGCATCGGCGACACGGTGAATTGGAACCGGTCCAACAACGCCGCACTGCCCCGGGACTCTTCCGCACCAACCATGCAGATGAGCGATCCGCCGCGGTTGACGAAATCGTTTACCGTTTCCACTTCTGCTTTGGAGAACGGCCGTGCGGGCCCGATGGAGATCAACAGCCCGGCATGCTCCAGCCGATCAGCAGAGAGTTCCGGCAACAGCAGCGGCAGGTATCCGTTGCGTGCGAGGTTCCGTGTCAGGCCGCCGACGCCGCGGTGGTCCCACGTGTCGTTGCTGTAGGCCTCGAGGTGCGAGGCGTCGATGTAGGCCAGATTGTTCGGCTTGTGGCGTGTGCCGTCGGGGATTACGCGGCCGGCCGAGTGTGTTGCGACCGCACACGCGACGAGCGAGACAGATAGCGCGATCGCCGCCGCTGCCGCCCGCCATGGATCGAACCTGTAAATCGACAGTCCGACCAGCGTAACGACGGCCGTCAGCGCGAGCAGTTGCCGCCACCAGGAGAAAGGGCTCGGGGCCTTGTTGGCTAGGTAGCCGAGCAGGCGTCCGACAAGCGGATAGGCCACCGGCAAGCCGTCGTTGCGCAACGCGCCCGTGTTGCCGAGCACGACGACGCGCCCGTCCCCGATGGGCTGTTCGGCGGCCAGCACGAGGTCTCCCAGTGGTTCGCCCGGGTCGTACTCGGCCCATGTCGGCGTGGTCGTTGAACCACCACCCCAACGCGAGGCCGTTTCATCGACACGGCTTCCCGGGTCGCTCCAGGCCCAACGGCCGACCAACAACGGTCTGGCTGCGGGACCGATTTCGATCGAACAACCCCGCGCCATGGCGAACCGGTTGCGGCGCCGGTCGATGCCGGCAGCGATCGGATGCGTCGGCTGCTCGACGCAATACTCCCAATGGTCGGCGGCCGCGACGGCCGTGTCGTTGCGCACCCGCATCGTCGTACCCAGCGAGTCGAGCAGTTCGTTGAACGTGCTTTGGGAAGCCGGCTTCGCGGTGCTATCGGCAGTGTCCGCAGCGTGTTCCAGTCGCCGGGCCTCGGCCGCCACGAGCACGGCCCCGCCGCCGCGAACGTAATCGACGATCCAGTTGGTCTGCTCCTTCGGCCAGGGTTGGTCGGGGTGGATCAACAATAGTACGTCGACCTTCGCCCGATCGAGCCGGGTCAGGTCGCCCTCGATCCGGAAATCGCCACCGAGCGCGGCCACGAACTGTGGCAGCAGGCCGTAGTCGCCGGCGCCGGGTTTAACGGGCCCGGCCGGGGGCTGCCGATCGGGATACTCGGGGCGTCGCCAGTTGGCGTATCCATGCTCGTAGGCGACGATGGTCCGCTGCACTGCGTGGCCGCCGCCGTTTTGTTTCAACTTGGACGCGGTCAGCCCCAGCGCGATCAGCGCCGGAATCACCACGGCCAGGACCACCGGGGCGATCCACCACATAGCGTCGGGTGCTGAGAAAGGCCGGCGATGCGATGTTTCTTCAAGTGATTCGGCGGCGGATGCGTTCGGCGGCGGCCAGACGGCCCAGCGGAACATGGCCGCGGCAATCGCGGCATGGATCACCGCGGCCAGCACGGGCAGGTTCCAGGGCAACATCGCGCGGACCGAATTACCCCACGCCCAAACGCCCACGTAATCGACGTCGGAAGTCTCGCGGACGACCGGCTCCGGCAGCGCGGCAACGATCGCGCCGCAATGGGCCAACACGACCAGATAAACGAAATGCCCGACAAGGATCGCTCCGCCAGCGAAGATCGCCAGCGAGCCGCCGGGCTTGCCCCCGCGCCTGTCACCCAGCGTACAAACGACCCAACCGCCGTAGATCGCGGCCATCAACACCAGGAAATCAACACCGCCGAACGAGGCCCCCACCGACAGAGGCCGGCCGGCCATTTCTCCGGCAAGCTCGCCCAGGAACCGCCCCACCGCGTCGGCCGCGACCCGCACCGTGGGGATCGACGTAGACGCCAGCCGAAAGACGGCCAGCATGGCGACCGCCCCGGCAGCGATCAGGACCGCCCGATCGTGGGGCTCACGGCTACGCGAATCACTCGGCGACCGGACCAAAGCAAACCCCACGACGGCCACCGCGGCAACGTGGACCGCGGCGATCAAGCTGCCGGTCATGATCAGCCCGGTGACGAGGGCCGCGGCCAAAGCGATCCATTGCCGCGGTGTGCGGTCGTTGCCGGAAAAGTCTGCCAGGATTGCCACGCCCAACACGATCCAACAGAGCACACACCGCAACGGGTCGGCCAGCAGGCCGATCGAACCCGCGGCAATCCACGCAGCAGACAGCAGCGCCACGACGCAAACGATCGCCCGGCCGGGCATGGCGACAGCGTCCTGCGGATGGGGGATCGCCGGCTGGTTGTGGACGTCGGTGGCAGACATCGATCGATTTCCCTATCTACGAATTGGTGTAATGTAATATGGTTGGGAGCGGGGGATTGTACAAGGGGGACCGGCTACTGCTAAGCCGCAAGCGGCGGTATAATGGTGGGCAGGTTCGTAGTGACCCGATTCATCGGGTTCTTTGTAGCGTGGCTACTGGCCGAGAGGGCTTGCGAGCATACACGCAGAACTACAACCAAGGTCGCTGTTACAAACCGCATGAATGCGGTCACTACGAACGAAACTACGAACGAGGAAACCCATGACCGGACGCGAACGGCTGTTGGCTTTGTTGGAGGGGCGGGCGGTGGATTGCTTGCCGCAGATGCCCATTACGATGATGTTTGCCGGCGATCGCCTCGGCGTTAAGTACGGTAAGTACGCTACCGACTACCGCGTGCTGGTCGACTGTCAGGTACACGTGGCCGAGGAGTTCGACTTCGACTACGTCTCGTGTATCTCCGACCCCGCCCGGGAAGCGGCCGACTGTGGGGCCAACGTCCATTACTTCGACAACCAACCGCCGGCCATCAACGAACAGCAGGCGCTGCTGGCCGACAAGTCGACGCTGCGGTCGCTCAACGTGCCCGACCCGTTGGGCGGCGGGCGCATGCACGATCGGGTCAAGGCGGCCGAGCTCTTCAAGCAACGCGGCGGCGGCGAGAAACTGATCGAAGGCTGGATCGAAGGCCCCTGCGCCGAGGCGGCCGACCTGCGGGGGATCAACACGCTGATGACCGACTTCTTCGACGATCCGGCGTTTGTCCGCGACTTGTTCGATTTCATACTTGAAATGGGACGACGATTCGCCAAGGCCCAGATCGAGGCGGGCATCGACATTATGGGCATCGGCGACGCGGCCGCTTCGCTGGTTGGCCCGCAAATCTACGAGGAGTTTGTCCTGCCCTACGAGAAGAAGATGGTCGACGCCGTACACGAGATGGGGGCCAAGGTGCGAATGCACATCTGCGGCAACATCGGGCGGATCCTGCCGGGCATCGGTTCGTTGGGCTGCGATCTGGTCGACGTCGATTACCTGGTGCCCATCTCGCAGGCACGCAAGGAAATGGGGCCCGAGCAGGTGTTGGCCGGCAATCTCGACCCGGTCGCCACGCTTCGCAACGGCACACCCGAGTCGATCACCGCGGCCGTGGCCGAGTGCCACGGGCAGGCCGGAGCGAAGTACGTCGTCGCCGCCGGATGCGAAATTCCACGCGACACGCCCGAAGCCAACGTCCATGCACTGCGCGACTATGCCCGATCGCACCGGCCGTAGGGTGCGTGCAACGCACCACAACATCCGGCACTGGTGCGTTGCACGCACCCTACAGGTTGTGGTACAACATGGCAATCGGGGCGGTTCGTCGGCAAGGAGAAGACACGATGCAGAAACGTTGGCAATTCCACGTACCCACCCAGGTCCGGTTCGGACGCGGCGGGCTGAAGAGACTTGGCGAGACGGCCAAGGAGTTCGGTACCTCGGCGATGCTGGTCGGCTATCGCGATCAGACCGGCTTGGAGAAGACCTACGATCGGGCTACCCGGTCGCTTGCCGACGCCGGGGTGGCGGTGACCGAGTTCCTCGAGATCCCGCCCGACCCCGAGGCCGAACTGGCGGTCGAGGGTGCCCGGCGGGCGAGCGAAGCGGGGGTCGACGTGGTCGTGGGGCTCGGTGGCGGCAGCCCGATCGACGCGGCCAAGGGGATCGCCGCTCTGGTGAAGATGGGTGGTAATTTGTGGGACTACGCCGGGGCCAACGAGCAGTTTCGCCCGATCACCGATTCGCTGCCGCTGGTGGCGGTACCGACCACGTCCGGCACGGGCACCGAGGTAACTGCCGTGGCCGTGTTCAACCACTCGGGCGTCGGCAGCACGGCAGAGTATCCGCTGAAGGCGTCGATTGCCGGGCCGGCCGTATTGCCCAACGTTGCGTTGGTCGATCCGGAGTTGACCGTCGGCAGTCCCCCCGGTTTGACGGCCGCCTGCGGTGCCGACGCCTTGGGCCACGCGTTGGAGGCGTGCATGAGTCGCCAGGCGAATCCGCTTTCGACGGCGTTGGCCGGCCGGGCCATCTCGTTGATCGTGAAGCACCTGCCCGCCACGGTCGAGAACCCGGACGATCCGGACCTGCGCGAGTCGCTGGCGTTGGCGTCGACGTTGGCAGGCGTGGCGTTTGCCAACTCGAGCGTGACGACGCCGCACACCATGGCCCACGCGCTGGGCGCGTTGCTCCACGTGCCGCATGGGCAGGCCGTCGCGATCGCTACACCCTTGAACCTGCGTTTCAACGCCGAGGTTTGCCGCGACGTCTATTGCCACATCGCCCACTACTGCGGCATCATCGACAAGGACCCCGAGCAACAGGCCGCCCGCTTCATCGACCGCATCACCGAGTTGCTCCGCGAGGTGGGACTTCCGGACCGGGTCGAAGTACCCGCCGGCGCGCCGGCCGATCTGGCAAGTCGCCTCGCCGCCAACGCCATGGAAAGCACCTTGAAACCGCTGCTGTGGAACCCCCGCGAGGTGACCAAAGATCAATTGACGCGTCTATTCGAGGAGATCCTCTGATCGCGACGTTACGCCTCCAGCGACAGACCGGATTCGCCGCCGACGTCGGCGATAGCGCCGGTTTCGGCCGGCAGGGCGGGCGCAATGGCGCCGACCGGCAGGCCCGGTGCGGGCGGATCGTCCGTCGATGATTGGCTGCCGATTGTCTCGCACACCTGTCGCCACGTTTGGCGTTCTTCCTCGAGAATGCGGACGGCGTCGTCGAGCCTCTTTTCGTCGTGCTGGTAGTTGGCTTCGACCAGGCTGCGGAAGACAAACATATAGACGGAGGCCACTTTGCCGGTCAACTCCGGGGCGATTTCGTGGTTCAACGCGGCCATCAATTCGCCGACGATCTCCTGGGCGCGAATGAGCGACTCACAGGCCCCCTCGTCATCGCCGGCGGTCCAGTTCGCTCGCGCCTGTTCGGCCGAACGGATCGCGCCCTCGATCATCATCAGTTGGAGTTTTTGCGGTGTAGCGGTCATTACTTCCGTGGTCAGATAGTTGGCCTGGGCCGAAGATTGCATCGGTGGGTCCTTGTATATTTGCCAATTCGGAAAGTTGTTTTTAGGCCGTCCCTAAACTAAGCGAACGCACTCATCGGTGGCAGCGGTTGCAGCGCGTCGAGGGCCGCGAGGCCGCCTTGCATTTTCCCGATGGCCATCTCCATTCGGTAGAACTGCATGAACAACTGATTCCGCTGCGTGTCCAACCGTTTGTTCATGAACTCAATTCGATCTTTGTTGTCCGTGATTTTGTCTACCAAAGTTGCGAGCCGCCGCATGAGCAGCGAATCGCCCTCGCCCGCCAATCGCTCGATCAGGTGGTCGAACTTGGCAGACAGTCCGAACTCCTCGGTGACGAAGAACTTCTCAACCGCATCGGGATCGGCGGCGAACCGGTCCTGTAGTTCGGTTTTGTCGAATTCCAGCGTTCCGTCACGCTTCAGATCCAGGCCTAATTCCGCTAGCGACTGGATCGACCCCACGGCGGTCAGTCGCTCGGTGAGCAGTCGCGGCATCTCGATGTCCAGCCGCAAGGCCGTGGCGTCGCCGGTCAACAGCGAGGACGTGTTCGATTGCACGTCATAGGCGGTCAGTTCGGTCAACTTCTCGCGAAACTTGTTGTAATTCTCGACCATCGCGATCACGCTGGCCACCAGATCCGTATCGTCGCGTTGGACGCCGACGGTGACCGGCTCCCCGGTGGCTTGCTTGATCTCGATGTCCAGACCGGGTGCAATCTGATCGAAGCTGTTGGAAGCCGACGACATGAACACGCCGAACGACGCGTAGGAGGCGTGGCCGAGCGTGAGCAGGGCGTCCTGGGCGCGCACCGCTTCCTTCAACGAGAACCCCAATTCCGACGAATCGACGACCAATTCCCCGGCGGCGCCCTCGCGGTCGCTGAGCAGCGCGAGGCGATACGGTTTGCTCGATCCGTCGCGGATGATCACAGCGGTCACACCGACGTCGAGCGCGTTGACGGCGTCTTTGAGGTCTTCGAGCGAAAGCACGTCGTAGCCCATGCTGCCGTCGATGGTCTGGGGCAGTTTGGCGGCCAGGGGCGAGGCGGCGTCCTCCGGCTTCTCGGCCTTACCTAGCAGGTGGAGGTCTTTCGCCGTGGTGCCGTCTCCCTCCATTACGGTCAGTGTGTACTTGCCATCGGCGAGATCCTCGAGCAGGATGCCGTCACCCGCGTCGTTCATCCGCGCGTAGACTTCGACCGAAAGACCGTTGATCGCGTCGATCACGTCGCCGATCGTTTGGATATCCGGGTTGTCGAGGTCGAGCTGTGCGAGCGAAGCGGCGGAGTCGACGATTGTCAGCGTAGACCGGTCGACACCGGCGCCGTCGTTGAAATCCGCCAGCAGGGTGTCGGCGGTGATCGGGTCCCGGATCTTGACGGTGTGCGTAATCGAGCCGTCGATCACGTCGGAGAGCTGGCCCCCGACGTCGACTTGCTGTACGTCGCCGAGCAGATTGAGATCGGCGGCCGTGGTCGAGGTACCTTCCGTGACTTTCAATTCTCCGATGCCGTGGGCCAAATCAACGATCCGAATCCCGTCTCCCGTTTCGTTGATCTCGGCCAGCACCTGGACGTTGTCATAGGAGTTGATCATCTGGACCACGTCGCCGATCGTCTGAGCGCCGTCATCCCGGATATCGAGAGTGACGCCGTGGCCGGCGCTGTCGATGACGCTGAACGTGCCGCGGGCAACCCCTTCGCCGCCGTTGAAGCCGTCGAGCCGCGTGTTGTCTCCGACGACTTGCAGATGCAGGTCGCCGCCGTCCACACGGGTGACGTCGCCTTCGACGGCGATTCCCAGTTTGGCGGCGGTCCCCGTGGCGTCGCCGTCGGCGACGATCAGCGTATGGGTGCCGCCGCTGGTATCGATCAACTCGATTCCCGTCCGTGCAGCATTCACCTGCGCCTTCAGGTGCAGCGGTGCCGGGAGCGTCACGTCTTCGCTGGCGGCATTGATTGCGTCGAGCACGTCGTCGAGCGTTTCGGCCGCGGAAAGGTCCACCACGGCCGTTGCCCCGCTGCCGTCGGTCAGGCTCACGGCGCCGAGCTCGCCGAGCCCATTGCCGCCGCCGAGGCTGGATAGCAACACGGTTCCGGCGCCGCCGAGGATTCTCCGGCCGGTTATCGCGCCGTCGACCGACGGTCCGTCGATCCCCAGATCGGCCAATACGTGCTGGTCGCCGCTGCCGGTCAACGTGAACTGGCCGTCGCCCGTGGTCAGGTCGGTAATAATCAGGCGGTCGCCGTCGGGGCCGATTTCGGCGCGGAGCTTGTCGGGTGCGGCCTCGTTGAGCACCTTGAGCACGTCGGCAATCTCGAGGTCCTCGCCGCCGGCGCCTTGGTCGTCCAGCAGGCTGGTGAAGTCGATCGCGGCGTATGCCGCGTCGCTACTGGACGTGCCGTCGCGCAACGTCCACGCGATCTCCGGCAGCGCCGAGCGGAGCCGGACTCCGTTGCCGTCGTTGAGTTCTTCCAGCGCCAGGCCGTCGTAGAGCTGGATCACGTCGGCCCCTTCGGCGATACTGTCGGCCACGTCCAGCCCGGCCAGCCCCAACGACGCGGCGGTCGTCCGGCCGCCGTACTCCTGCACCCTGAGGTTCGACAAAGTCTCGCCCGTGTAATCGATCAGCCGAAGCCCGTCGCCGTGCAACTCGGCCCGCACGCCGATCGTCTCGTTGGAGTTGATCGTCTCGACGACTTCATTGAGGTCCTGGGCCATCGTCAGGTCGATCAGCGCCCGCTCGCCGCTACGGTCGGTGATGCGGATCTTACCTCGGGCAAAACCTTCGCCGCCGCCGAGCAGCTCCAGCGACGTGGTTCGCTCGACGTGGTCGCCGAAACGAAAAGACAACTCGCCGGCGCCGATCGCGTCGGTGTTGGAGCGGAACGCTGAGCCGAGCAACTGGTGGTTCTGGGACGTCCGTAGCGGAGTGAACGAGTAGTTCCCAAGTGCCGCGTCGTCGCTCACGGTGGCTGTCAGCGCGTCCGGATTGCTGCTGGTCGCTTCCCGCTTGCGGTAGAGATCTTCCTTACCCAGGTTGTTGGTAATGTACCTGACCGTGTACAGATAGGCCGACAACTCGGTAACCGCGGTCTGCTCCTCCTGGAGGGTCGTGTTGCGTTCGACCAGCAGATCGACGGGCTTGCTCGCCAACTCCATGAGGCTGTCGACCGTGTCTGCGATCGGCATCCCGGTAATCAAGCCGATATTTGTCTGGATTCTGCCCATGGCCGTTTGCGCGCACTTATAGCATGGAATCTACACCGTCACATAGTCATATAATCGGCCGGCAGTCTGGGGAAGATTCAGCTTTTCTGCCCATTGTAACGACCAAACGTGGGGGGGGCAGGCTGAATGTGCAAGTTCTACCGGCGATCGGCGTCCTTGCTAGGCAACCGCGACCGTGGCGGCGTATCTGTGGACATTCCGGCCGACAGAGCGTAGACTCTCGGTCATTGCACCAGCCACTCTGAAAAGGACCACGCCATGCCCGCAAGACTTCACCGACCTTTTGCCGTTATCCTCGTCGCGTTTGCCGCGGCGGCATCTGCGAAGGCCTTTTCCGCCGATGCCTCGGCCGAGCGGCCGCCGAACTTCATCATTATTTTCTGCGACGACCTGGGCTACGGCGACCTGGGGTGCTTCGGCTCGGAGAATATCCGCACCCCCAACGTCGACCGGATGGCCAAAGAAGGGATGCGGTTGACCAGCTTCTACTCGACCAGTGGCGTCTGTTCGCCGTCGCGCAGCAGCCTGATGACCGGCTGCTATCCACGGCGCGTGAACCTGCACTGCAACGACAGCAAGCTCTGCGTGCTCTTCCCCGCCGACCGCAAAGGGCTTCATCCGGACGAGGTTACCATCGCCGACGCGCTCAAGCCGGCCGGTTACGCCACGATGTGCGTCGGCAAGTGGCACCTGGGTGACCAGCCGCAGTTTCTGCCCACGCAACAGGGTTTCGACTCGTACTTCGGCATCCCCTACAGCAACGACATGGGGCGGAAGAACATCCCGCTGCCGCTGCTGCGCGATGAAAAGGTGATCGTGGCTCCGGTGGCCCAGGAGACGCTCACCGGGCGCTACACCGAAGAGGTTGTGCGGTTCATCGAGGCCAACAAGGACCGGCCCTTCTTCCTCTACCTGCCGCACACGTTCCCCCACGTGCCGCTGTTTGCCGCCGAGCCGTTTCGGGGGAAATCGCCCGGAGGCAAGTACGGCGACGCGGTCGAGGAGATCGACTGGTCGACCGGCAAGATCCTGGCCGCGCTCAAACGGCTCGGGCTAGACCGGCAGACGCTCGTCGTGTTCACCTCCGACAACGGTGCCGCGGGCGGCAGCAACGCACCGCTGCAAGGAAGGAAAGGCAGCACCGACGAAGGCGGTATGCGCGTTCCCTGCATCGTCCGCTGGCCCGGCCGGGTGGCGGCCGGCACCGAGTGCGACGCCCTCACCGTCACGTTCGATCTACTCCCGACGTTGGCGAAGCTGGCTGGCGTCGAGCTATCGGCCGACCGCACGATCGACGGCCGGGACATCGCGCCGCTGCTGTTGGGCCACGAGGACGCGAAGTCGCCCCACGAGGCCTTCTACTACTACCAGGTCGACCAACTCCAGGCCGTCCGATCGGGCCGATGGAAGCTGCACCTGCCGTTGGAGAACAAGCGGCGAAACTGGGGCAAGCCGCTGGGTAAAACGCCGCTGAAGCTGTTCGATCTCCAGGCCGATATCCACGAAAACGACGACGTCTCGGCCGAGCACCCCGAAGTAGTCAAGCGGCTGACCGAACTTGCCGAGCAGGCCCGGCTGGACCTGGGCGACGAAGCCGTCAAAGGCGCCGGCCAGCGCAAAGCCGGCTGGGTCGATCAGGCAGTGCCGCAGTTATTGACCGAAACACCCGGGAGGTGAGCATGAAGTGCTGGAATTGTCTGAAAGAAATCCCCGACGACGCCAAAGCCTGTCAATACTGCGAGACGTTGACGGACCAAGCGCCTACGGAGGAAGAAGCCACCTTCGTCGACGATCTGCTCGCTTCGATGGACGACCAGACGCGGGAGGAACTCGTCGCCGCGATGGAAGGAGCCGGAACCGCCGAGGAGTTTGTCAACCGAATCATGATCGGCGACTGCCCCAATTGCGGCAGCAGCGACGTGGGCGATTGCGACAACGATCCGGCGATCGAGAACATCCTGCTCGGCCGCTGCTACGCTTGTGGTCAGTTGTGGTGTACGGACTGCGAGGAATTGCTCGAACCGGACGCGACCGTCTGCGGGCACGATGCAATTTGCGATAAATGTGAGGAGGTCGACTCCTGTGTCTCGCAGGCCTTGGATTGCGATCGGGTCGTGCAGTGGAAGACGCGGAAACAGGCGTAGGGCGACATTTGCAGGGCAGCATCGACGCGGTCGTGCATCTGGCCGGGGCGAACGTGACGCCCCGCCGGCTGATGGAGGCGGGATTCTCGTTCCGGCATCCGAATCTGGAAGCGGCGTTGCGGGAACTTCTAGGGAAGTCTCAACGGTGAGGTTGCAGGGGCGTCGCGTTTCGCGATAATGGCGCTATGGCATTTCGGCAATTCGCATGGTGGTTGATGACGGTGGCCGGCGTTCTCGTCTGGCATGGTGAAAACGTCCGGGCGGTGGATACAGACGCCGGCCCGGCAGACGCTGCGATCGAGCGCGACTGGCGAATGCAGGACGGGATCGGCACGCAACGCGTACCGGAGTCGTACGCCAATGCGATCGAGCGAACGCTACAGCGGGGCGACCGGCTCATCGGCGACCTGCGCGGGAACGGCGCGAAACTCGACCGGCTCGTCGACCCATGGGAGACCTTGCGGTCGAGATGGCAAGACCTCCGAGCGGCCAAGACGACCGGTGACAAGGCGTATGAAGATCTCTGGCGGCAGGTACACCGGCTGCGGCGGCAGATCGTGCTGGCCAATCCGGTCATGCAGCCCGGGCCATTGCTGTTCGTCAAGCGGGTGCCGTCGGCGTTCAGCCACCAGTTGACCCAATACCTCGGCCGCGACGCCCGACCCGGCGGCGGGCTGTTCGTCCTCGAGAAGCCGGGCGAGTCCTTCGCCTGTCGGCAACTCGCCGAGAGCCTGCCGACGGGTAGCTACCTGCATCCGGAAGTATCGCCAGACGGCCGGCGAATTCTCTTCGCCTATTGCCGCGTCGATTCGGTCCCGCCTAACCGCGACGCACACGGCGACGTCTTCTACCATCTCTACGAAATCAACGTCGACGGGTCCGGATTGCGACAGTTGACCGACGGCCCATACGACGACTTCTCGCCGCGCTACCTGCCCGACGGCAAGATCCTCTTCATCTCCACTCGCCGGGGCGGATTCCATCGCTGCGGTCGCGGCCCGTGCCCGGTCTATACGCTCGCGGTGGCCGAGGCGGACGGCTCCAATCCGCGGCCGATCTCCTACCACGAAACGCACGAATGGGACCCGGCCGTGCTCGACGACGGCCGCGTGATCTACACGCGATGGGACTACGTCGACCGGCACGCGGTCCACTACCAGCAGCTTTGGACGGTGCGGCCCGACGGCAGCGACGTGCGAATCTTCTACGGCAACAACACGCTCAGCCCGGTCGGCGTCTGGGAGGCTCGGCCCGTGCCCGGCTCGACCTGCGTGATCGCGACCGCCGGGGCCCATCACGCCATGACGGCCGGTTCGATCATCCGGCTGGACGTCCGTCGCGGGCGCGACGGCTCGGATCCGATCACCCGATTGACACCCGATGCTCTCTTCCCCGAAAGCGAAGCGCCGGTAATCCGCGAGCCGTCGGGCCATTGGCACGCACCGGTCGGCGTCGCCGGGCCGGTGGAAGTTCCGCCCGAGGCCCAGCGATGGCCGGGGCACTGTTATCGCAGCCCCTGGCCGCTGTCGGAAGATTGCTTCCTGGCGGCCTACAGTTTCGATCCGTTGATCGGCGAGCCGACGGGCAACCGGGCCGCCATGTTCGGCGTCTATCTGGTCGACCGGTTCGGCAACAAGGAGCTGTTGTATCGCGACCCGGAGATATCGAGTCTTTGGCCCATACCGCTACGGGCAAGACCGCGACCGAAGCGGGTGGCGTCGGTTCTCGACACGGCCGCGGTCGCGAGTGCTTCCGGCGATGCGGCAGGCACGTTCTTCGTGCAGAACGTTTACCAGGCGTGGCCCGCGCTGCCGGCCGACTCGGTCCGCCGACTGCGTGTTGTGCAGGTGTTGCCTAAGACGACGCCGCACATCAACGCGCCGAGCGTGGGGCTGGCCAACGCGTCGCCGGGCAAGCAGGTCTTGGGCACCGTGCCGGTCGAGCGAGACGGGTCGGCCTACTTCACCGTCCCGGCTGGCGTGCCGCTGGCGTTTCAAGCGATCGACGAGGCAGGCCGGGCCGTGCAGATCATGCGGAGCGTGACTTATCTACAGCCGGGCGAACGGGCATCGTGCGTCGGCTGTCACGAACCGCGCTCTGTCGCACCGCCCGTGTCGCGGATCGCCCGAGCGTTGCGTCGCGATCCGTCGACGATAGTCCCGGGCCCGGACGGCTCGCGTCCGTTGAGCTACCCGTTGCTGGTGCAGCCGGTGCTCGACAAGCATTGCGTACGATGCCACAACCGCGAGAAGCCCGAGGGCAAGGTCGTGTTGATCGGCGAAACGCAAGGCCACTACACGTTCTCGTACAACGCCTTGGCGCCGCTGGTTTCGTATTCGGCCTGGGGCGGCCGCGGCGGCGATTTTCGCCAGGTCAACAGCGAGCCGCTGAGCGTGCCCGGTTTCTTCGGCGCTCGCGGCAGCCGGCTGATGAAGATGCTCTTGGCCGGTCACGAGGACGTGAAACTCTCGCCCGCCGAGATCGAACGGTTAGCCACCTGGATGGACGCCAACGGCCTCTTCTACGGCACATTCGACCCGGCCGACCAGGCCCGGCAGCAACGCGGCGAGCGGATTGCAGGGCCGGCGCTGGAGTGAGGTTCGTAGTGACCCGATTCATCGGGTTTGGCCAATTCGCCTCGCAGTTGGTGCGGCAGTTGCACTGCCGCACCGAGCCACTTGTCAGAGGTGGCAGTACAACTGCCACCCCAACCTGAGACGTCTTCTGGGGCACCGCTGCGCTTTGCCCCAGCCACCCCCGTCGTTCTTCAACGGCTGCTGGAACCGCATGAATGCGGTCACTACAAACCTGCGGTCACTACAAACCGCGTTAAGAACCCTCCGGCGGCCTATAATACTCTCGATACCGCTTCAGATGTTCGCTGACCCACTCGGGCAACGGCTTGGCGACGGCTGCCTCGTACTGGGCATGGGCCGCTTCGGTGGAGGCGTAGTGCTTGGCCGAGGCGATCAGCTTCGCCTCCCGGGGCTCGCACTTCTGCAGCGCGATCACGTGTCCGGCGAGGCCGAGGACGCGGATCAGCTCCTTGGCGTCGGGTTCGTCGGCGGCATGGGGGCGGATCTCGGCCAGTTCGATCACCTTGTCGCCGAGCCGGTGGCCGACCAGCCCGACGCGATCCGGGCGATACCGGTCCGGCAGGTTCGAGTTCATCCAGACACACTTGAACTCAGTGCAAATCAACGGCCGCGGTTGCTCCCAGATATCGCACCCGGTGTCGCATTGATGCTTGCAGACGGCGAACTCTTCGCTTAACATCTCCGGGATGGCGAAGACGTAGCAGCAGACCTGACAGCCGCCACACGGGCGAAGCGGCGGCTGGTCTTGCGCGGGATGCGGTTCGTTTTCGGGCTCGTTCATCGGGTTTCAGTTTATTTGCTCGCCAATAGTGAGTCAATAATGGGTGGGGGATCGTGCCGAGTGATCTAAGAACGCCCCCGGATTGCGCTCCGGGGGGTGACGCACGTTCGCGACGCCAGCTTACCCTACCGAGCGCAGTCGGGGGGCGTTTCAGTGGAACTTTTCCCCCAGATTGTCGTCTATAACCGTAGCGGGCCGGTCGCCGGCCCACCGTCCGATCACGTCTTCTGCTGCAACAGGTTGAGATCATGAAGAAACGATTCGCACTGCTGCTTCTCGTCGTCATCGCGGCGGCCCTGCAACCGCTCTCTCCCGCCGCGGTCGATTCCTCCAAGGGCCAATGGCAGAAGGTCCAAGAGGCCGTCGACAAGGGTCTGCCCAAGACGGCCATCGCCGAACTGGAGCCGATCATCCAGCGGGCTTTGAAAGAGAAGGCCTACGCCGAGGCGATCAAGGCGATCGGGCGGAAGATCGCCCTGGAGGGTAACATCCAGGGCAACAAGCCCGAGGAGAAGATCGTGCGGATGAAGGCCCAGATCGCCGTCGCACCCAAGGAGATGGTGCCGGTGATGGAGACGATCCTGGCCAACTGGTACTGGCACTACTTCCAGCAGAACCGCTGGCGATTCATGCAGCGGACCGCCACGGCCCAGGCACCGGGCAACGACTTCACCACCTGGGACCTGCCGCGGATCCTGGCCGAGATCGACCAGCAGTTCACCAAGGCCCTCTCGCACGAGGCCTTATTGAAACGCGTGCCGATCGCCGAGTACGACGACCTGTTGGCCAAAGGCACGGCCCCGGACGGCTACCGCCCGACGCTCTACGATTTCCTGGTCCACAACGCGTTGCAGTTCTACGCGGCCGGCGAGCAGGCCGCCGCCAAGGCCCAGGACGCGTTCGAGCCGATGGCCGACGGCCCGATCTTTGCCTCGGCCGAGGAGTTCATGAAGTGGCAGATCGACACGACCGACGCCGAGTCGCGCACCGTCAAGGCGATCCGGCTCTATCAAGATCTGCTGCGGTTCCATGCCGGCGACGATGACCGTTCCGCTTTCCTTGACGCCGACCTCTTGCGGCTGCACTTAGGCTACAACCGGGCCTTCGGCGAAGAGAAGAACGCCCGATACAAAGCGGCGTTGAAACGATTCACCGACCGCTGGGGCGACCACAAAATCGCTGCCCGGGCGATACACCAGTGGGCCACGGTGGTGCAGCAGGAAGGCGATCTGGTCGAGGCCCATCGGCTGGCCACTTGGGGCTACGAGGCGTTTGCCGACAGCGTGGGCGGGCGGCGGTGCTTCAACCTGATCAAGCAAATCGAGTACCCGTCGTCGACCGTCGAGTGCGAACGCGTCTGGAACGACCCCTGGCCGACGATCCGTGTGTCCTACCGAAACCTCACGAAGATCTACTTCCGCGCGGTGCCCTACGACTGGACGAAGTTGGCCGAGCGCCGTTCTTATCGGCCCGAACGTTTCGACGATCGAGAGCGCCAGGAACTGCTGGCTAAGAAGCCGGCGCTGGCGTGGTCGGCCAATCTGCCGGCAACCAAAGACTATCACCAGCGGGTCGAGGAACTGCCCGCGCCAAAGGATCTCAAGCCGGGATTCTACTTCCTCGTCGCCAGCCACGATCCAAACTTCGGCGTCGAGAAAAACGCGGTCACGTTCGTCGACTTCTGGGTGAGCAAGCTGGCGATGGTCACCCGGCCCCGCAGTGGCTCCGGTGTGCTGGAGGGCTTTGTGCTGGATGCCAACTCCGGCGAGCCGCTTGAAGGGGCCGAGGTTCAGGCATGGTCTCGCGACAGCGGCAAGCGGCTACTCACGCCCGTTAAGACCGATCGCAACGGTATGTACCGGCTCCGCGGCAAGGACGTCGGGCAAATCATGGTGCTGGCAAACTACCGGGGCCAGCAGTTGGCCTCGGCACGGGACTACGGGATTTCAACAGGCTACGGTACGCCGCAACCCCATTCGCAAACGGTCTTCTTCACCGACCGCTCGCTCTACCGCCCGGGGCAAACGATCCGGTACAAGGGCATCAGCTTCCGTGTGTTTCAGGACAAAGACGACTATAAGGTGCTCGGCGGCGAATCGTTGACCGTGCTCTTCAACGACGTCAACGGCAAGGAGATCGCCCGGCATGAGCACCGCACGAACGACTACGGCTCGTTCAGCGGCAGCTTCACCGCCCCGCGCGACCGGCTGATGGGGCGGATGTCGATCCACGTCCAGAATGTGGCGGGAGGTTTGACTTCGTTCAACGTCGAAGAATACAAGCGCCCGAAGTTCGAGGCCTCGCTCGAGAAACCCGAGACCGCCGCCAAGCTGGGTGCCCAGGTGGAACTGACCGGCAAGGCCGCCGCCTACACGGGCGCAGCGATCGGCGGGGCCAAGGTCCGCTGGCGTGTGGTTCGCCAGGTTCGCTATCCCTACTGGTGGGGCTGGTACTACTGGTGGCGAACACCGCAGACCAGCAGCCAGGAGATCGCCCACGGCCGAGCAACGACCGAGGCGGACGGGTCGTTCCGTGTGAAGTTCACCGCCCGGCCCGACCTGTCGGTAGCCGAGAAGGACGAACCGATCTTCCGCTACACGATCTACGCCGACGTGACCGACACGACGGGCGAAACCCGCTCGGCCCAGCAGAGCGTCAACGTCGGCTACACGGCCCTGCAAGCGACGATCGGGGCCGGCTCCTGGCTGACCAACAAAGAACCCGTGGCCGTAACCGTTACGACGTCGACGCTCGACGGCGTGGGGCAACGGGCCGAGGGGTCGCTGAAGATCTATCGGCTCAAGCAACCCGAGCGCGTGCAGCGGCCGTCGCTCGGCGGCTATCGGCCCGCTCTGGTGCGTCGCAACGGGAAGCTGTTGCCGCCCGAGCCCGACCTGTCGAACCCCAACTCCTGGGAACTGGGCCCGATGGCGACCGAGCGAGGATTCACTACCGACGCCACCGGTGCCGCCGCCTTCCAATTCAAGCTGACCGCGGGCGAGTATCGGGCCCTTGTAGAGACGCAGGATCGCTTCGGCAAGAAAGTCACCGCCCGGCTGCCGCTACGGGTACACGCCCCCGACGCGAAGAAGTTCCCGATCAAGATCGCTAGCTTCGTGGGCGCGCCGACTAGCACACTCGAACCGGGCGACAAGCTCGACGCCTTATGGGGCACCGGCTACGAGGCGGGTCGGGCGTTCGTCGAAATCGAACACCGACGCAAACTGCTGCAAGCCTATTGGACCGAGCCGGGCCGAACCCAGGCGCCGATCCGCCAGGCGGTGACCGAAGCCATGCGGGGCGGGTTCACGGTGCGCGTGACGATGGTCCGCGAGAATCGGGCTTACCCGCAAACGATGTACGTCAACGTGCCGTGGACCAATAAAAACCTCTCGATCGCATGGGAACATTTCACCTCGAAGCTAGGACCCGGGCAGAAGGAGACGTGGACGGCCGTCATCACCGGCCCCGACGCAAAGAAAGCCGTGGCCGAGATGGTCGCCACGCTCTACGACGAGTCGCTCGACGCCTACCGGCCACACAACTGGATGAACCGCTTCAGCGTGTTCCGGCACGACTATGCGAATCTGTATTCGTACTTCGAGAACAACCAGCGGCAGTTGCGATACCTCCACGGCCGCTGGCCGCTGGACCAGAAGGACGGCCGGCTCAGCTACCGCACGCTGCCGCACGACGTGATCGCCAACTTCTGGGGCTATCAGTATCTCCGCAGGGGCAAGGGCCGCGACACGTCGGCGATGCGGTTAGCAACGGGGGAGCCTGCCGACGGGGAGATGGCGTTCGACGATGCGGCAGTGGACGCCGTTCCCGCGGAGAAATCGGCCGACAAGAATAGCTTGCGTGCCACCGGCCTGCCGGCCAAAGGTTCCCCGGGCCGTGCCGATCAGGGGCCCGATCTGAGCAAAGTAGCCGCCCGGAAGAACCTCAACGAGACGGCCTTCTTCTTCCCGCATCTGATCTCCGACGCCGAGGGCCGCGTGAAACTCGAATTCACCATGCCCGAAGCGCTCACGCGCTGGAAGTTCCTCGGCTTCACCCACGATCGCGACCTGCGGAGCGGTTTCCTGCAAGATGCGACCGTCACGGCCAAGGACCTGATGGTCGAGCC